>JBBIVS010000165.1:0-7778 GCA_037439605.1 Draconibacterium sp.
AGGTTGAGGTTGATGAAGAAGATTTGGCCTCAATTATATACACCTCCGGTACCACGGGCAATTCGAAAGGTGTGATGCTTACACACAAAAACATTGCATGGACAGCGCAACAGTGTTACAAATTGCAGGAAATAAAAACATCCGACCGCTTTTTATCAATCCTTCCATTATCGCACACACTAGAAAATACAGTTGGGTTTTTACTTCCCGTTAAATATGGCGCCTCGGTGCATTACCTCGAAAACCACCGGTACCTTCAGTATTATTGCCTGCACTTGAAACGGTAAAACCTACCATCATGCTTGCAGTTCCGCTTATTATGGAGAAAATTTTCAGGGCAAAAATTCTGCCGGTATTTCAGAAAAGCCCTGTCATGCGGGGATTATATTCATTAGCCCCAATAAGAAAAGTGCTTCATAAAGTTGCTGCTAAAAAACTGCATAAAACTTTTGGCGGAGAAATGCGGTTTTTTGGAATAGGTGGCGCCAAGCTCGACCCAACTGTCGAAAGATTTTTAATGGAAGGTAAATTTCCTTATGCCATTGGTTACGGATTGACAGAGACATCTCCACTGTTGGCCGGCGCTGTTGTTGGAAAAACAAGGCTGGGTTCAACCGGTGTGGCTGTTGATGGTGTCCAACTTCGTATTGCCAATGCCGATCCGGTTACCGGTGAAGGTGAAATTCAGGCAAAAGGGCCCAATGTGATGAGGGGTTATTACAAAGCACCCGAAATTACAAAAGAAGTATTTACAGAAGATGGCTGGTTTAAAACCGGCGACCGCGGGTGCTTCGATAAAAACAACATGCTGTACATTAAAGGCCGTATTAAAACAATGATTGTTGGCGCAAGCGGTGAAAATATTTATCCCGAAGAGATTGAGTCGGTTATCAATAAAATGCGGTTTGTTTTAGAGTCGCTTGTTATTGAAAAGAAAGGAAAACTTGTTGCAATGATTCATTTAAATATGGAAGAAATTGAAGCGAATTTCAAACACATGAAAGCTGAAGCTCAACATTACATCCATGAAAAATCGGAGGAAATTTTAAAGGAAATTCATAAAAAGGTGAATACGGAAGTGAATAAGTTTTCAAGAATTCAACAAGTTATTCTGCAACGCGATCCTTTTGAAAAAACGCCGACAAAAAAAATCAAGAGGTTTTTGTACGCTTAGTTTTTTTATTCATCCGATGACTAATTCAATTTTTTAAGTTATTCATCTGATGAATAAATAAAGGAAGATAGTCATCGGATGAATAAAAACTGGAAAGTCATTATTTGCAGGCTTTCCATTTTTTATTTTAGTTGTATTTAAAATGTTAATTTTGCACCGGTTTTAATAACTGACAACAAATGGTTACCGAATCGAGATACAGCGCCCGTGGAGTTTCGGCATCGAAGGAAGATGTACACGAAGCCATTAAAAATGTCGGCAAAGGCATTTTCGAGAAAGCTTTCTGTAAAATCGTGCCTGATATTCTGGGCGGTGATCCCAATTGGTGCAACATTATGCATGCCGACGGAGCGGGCACCAAGTCATCGCTGGCCTATCTTTACTGGAAGGAAACCGGCGACCTTTCGGTGTGGAAAGGCATTGCACAGGATGCGCTGATTATGAATATTGACGACCTGCTTTGTGTGGGCGCCACTGAAAATATCCTTGTTTCGTCAACCATTGGAAGAAATAAAAACAAAATTCCCAGTGAAGTAATTTCGGCCATTATCAACGGAACGGAAGAATTACTTGCACAACTTCGCGAATTGGGAATCAGCATTTATTCCACTGGCGGTGAAACTGCCGATGTGGGCGATTTGGTTCGAACAATCATTGTCGATTCAACGGTTACCTGCCGTATGAAACGGTCGGATGTGATATCTGCTGACAGGATTTCGGCCGGCGATGTAATTGTAGGGCTTTCATCTACAGGTCAGGCAACTTATGAAACCGAGTACAACGGCGGCATGGGAAGCAACGGACTAACTTCTGCACGTCACGATGTTTTTTCAAAATACCTGGCCGAAAAGTATCCCGAAAGTTTTGATCCCGAAGTTCCAAAAGAATTGGTTTATTCCGGAAAATTAAAACTTACCGAAATGGTTGAAGACCTGGGAATCGATGCCGGAAAACTGGTTTTATCGCCTACTCGGACGTACGCGCCTGTGATTAAAAAAGTGCTCGAAAAATTCAGGGGCGGAATTGCCGCAATGATTCACTGTTCGGGTGGGGCGCAAACCAAAGTGCTTCATTTTGTTGACAATGTTCATGTAATAAAAGACAATTTGTTCCCGGTTCCGCCACTGTTCCGGATTATTCATGAACAATCGGGTACTGAATGGAAAGAGATGTACAAAGTTTTTAACATGGGTCACCGTTTCGAGATTTATGTTCGCCCCGAGCTGGCTGCCGGTATTATAGCAATTTCAGAATCATTCGGAATTGAAGCCCGCATTGTGGGCAGGGTTGAATCATCGGAAGGGAAAAAGCTTACAATCAAAACCGACAAGGGAACTTTCTTCTATTAGCTGAGCTGTTGGATTTTCTTTTAGAATGGTTTGCGGAATCCATCCAAAATCCCGCTTATTTCAATCCATTATTTACTTATTTCAGAAAAACAAAATGGCACAATACGAATTACTTGAAAAATATGAATCGATAAGACACCGTTTCGAGGAAATCCAGCAACAAATTATCGATCCGGCAATCATGGACGATATGAAACGGTATGTAAAGCTTAATCAGGAATACAAAAGCCTTGAAAAACTCGTTGGGGTATTCAGGGAATACAAAAACATGGTTGACAGTATTGAATCAGGAAAGGAAATTCTGGATCAGGAATCCGATGAAGATTTGCGTGAGATGGCTCGTGAGGAGATTGAACTGGCCGAAAAAATGATTCCTGAAAAGGAAAAGGAAATCAAGTTTTTGCTTGTACCTGCCGACCCGGAAGATGGTAAGAACGCCATACTCGAAATCCGCGCCGGAACCGGCGGTGACGAGGCCAGTATTTTTGCCGGCGACTTGTTCCGTATGTATTCAAAATTCTGTGAACAAAAAGGCTGGCGGATGGAAGTTACCAATATCAGCGAAGGGACTTCAGGCGGGTACAAGGAAATTGTTGCAAAAGTTACCGGTGAAGGTGTTTACGGAATTTTGAAATACGAGTCGGGGGTACACCGCGTGCAACGTGTACCGCAAACCGAAACCCAGGGACGGGTGCACACTTCGGCAGCTACTGTGGCGGTTTTACCCGAAGCCGAAGAATTTGATGTTGACCTGAAAGAATCCGACATCCGCAAAGATACCTACTGCTCATCGGGCCCCGGCGGACAATCTGTAAATACAACCTATTCCGCCATCCGGTTAACTCACATTCCTACCGGAATTGTGGTTACCTGCCAGGATGAAAAATCGCAGTTGAAAAACCTGGCAAAAGCGATGTCGGAATTACGCACCCGTATTTACAACATGGAGTACCAGAAATACATCGACGAGATTTCGCACAAACGGAAAACAATGGTTTCCACCGGTGACCGCTCGGCAAAAATCAGAACGTACAACTGGCCGCAGGGGCGTGTTACCGATCACCGCATTAGTCTGACATTATACAACTTGCAGGCAATAATAAACGGAGATATTAACGAGATCATCGAAAAACTGATGATTGAGGAAAACGCAGAAAAACTAAAAGAAGCAGAAATTTAACAGAAGCCCCATCCCCGGCCCTTCCCGGAAAGGGAAGGGAGGCAGAAAGCGGGCTAAAAGGATTATTAACTTCAAAGTAAAATGAAACCTGATAATTTAAGTACAAGTAAAAAAGCATGGTATGAGAGTGGCATGATTTGTATGTCAATGTCTGAGGGGAAAGAAGTTCGTTTTCCTGTTGAATTGAACAAAAAACTAAAAAATGCAAACGATAAGCAAAGAAATAACATTGAAGTTATTTGCGGAGGCACGGGTTTGCATTGGCCTGACATTGATGAAGACCTTTCAGTTACGGGAATTATGGAAGGCAGGTACGGTTACTAAAAATAATGAAGCCCCATCCCCAAACCTTCCCTAAAAAGGAAGGGAGGTAGATAGAGGGCAAAACTTGAAAAAACGAAATAATTTTAAATGTCTTCCCCCTCCGGGGGAACTAAAGGGGGCTTTATGAATACAACACAACTTTTCGAACAGATTCAAAAAAAACGCAGCTTTTTGTGCGTGGGACTGGATACCGACATCAAAAAAATACCTGAATACCTGTTGGAAACCTCAGATCCCGTTTTTTCTTTCAATAAGGAAATTATCGATGCAACTGCTGAGTTTACAGTGGCTTACAAACCTAATCTGGCTTTTTATGAAAGTCATGGGTCAAAAGGCTGGGAAAGTCTGGAAAAAACAGTGATGTACATCCGCTCGAAACACAAAAATATTTTTCTGATTGCCGATGCCAAACGCGGCGACATTGGCAACACTTCGGGTTTGTATGCCCGGGCTTTTTTCGAAAAAATGAATTTCGATGCGGTGACAGTGGCTCCCTACATGGGCGAGGATTCTGTAAAACCTTTTCTGGGTTACCCTAATAAATGGGTGATTTTGCTTGCCCTCACCTCGAATACCGGCGCATTCGATTTTCAGTTTTTGAAAGACGAAAAAAGCGGAGATTTACTATTTGAATCGGTGTTGAAAACTTCTCAAAACTGGGGTTCTGCCGAAAATATGATGTACGTAGTTGGCGCTACAAAAGCTGAAAAACTAAAGGAGATCCGTCAAATAGTGCCCGATCATTTTCTTTTGGTTCCTGGTGTGGGAGCGCAAGGTGGCAGTTTGCAGGAAGTTGCCCAAAACGGAATGAACGGCCAATGCGGATTACTTGTCAACTCGTCGCGCAATATCATTTATGCCTCAAACGACAGCGATTTTGCGGAGAAAGCAGCACTTGCCGCCCGCGAAATGCAGCAGGAAATGGAAGTTTTGATGAAAGCAGCCGGGTTGATTTAGCGTCTTTTTAAAACAAAAAGGAGTGGAAATTTTCCGTTGTTTTGAACTCAAATCCATCGCTCCTTTTAACCGTGTAATCCATCGAATTGTTTTCGTAACTGTATTTCGTGGTTTGAACAGGCTGTATAAATTTATCAACTTAAACCAGATTATTAAAATGAAAACCTGTAAGTATTATTTTTTTGTTGCGGTATTTTTTGTTTTTGCCGCATGTTCATCAGATGTAAAAAGTAAAAAACAAAGTAATCAGCCGCCCAACTTTGTACTGGTTTTTATCGACGACATGGGATACGGCGACATTGGCACACAGGGTGCAACCGGCTGGACAACCCCCAATCTCGATAAAATGGCTGCCGAAGGAATGCGTTTTACCAACTTTTACTCGGCACAACCGGTTTGCAGCGCCTCGCGGGCCGGGTTATTAACGGGCTGCTACCCGAACCGGATTGGAATTTCGGGGGCGCTATTCCCAACGGATTCCGTCGGCATTAATCTCAAAGAAACAACCATTGCCGAAATGTTGAAGCAAAAAGGGTATGCCACCGCCGTATTTGGGAAATGGCATTTGGGGCATCATAAAGAGTTTCTGCCCTTGCAAAATGGTTTCGATGAATATGTTGGATTACCCTATTCAAACGATATGTGGCCGCTGGATGATGTTGGAAATCAACTCCCTAAAGGACATCGACGGCTATCGTTCCCGCCACTGCCCATTATTTACGGAAATGAACCTGCCGAATTTATTACCAAATTGCAAGGACAGGACAAACTCACAACTTTGTACACCGAAAAGGCTGTGGATTTTATTAAACGTAATGCGGATAAGCCTTTTTTCCTGTATGTTCCTCATAACATGGGTCACATTCCGCTTGGCGTATCAGACAAATTTCGCGGGAAGAGCGAACAGGGAATGTACGGCGACGTGATGATGGAAATTGACTGGAGCGTAGGCGAAATTGAAAAGGCGCTGCAAGCGAATGGAATTGCAGAGAACACAGTTTTTATTTTTACCACCGACAATGGTCCCTGGCTGAACTTTGGAAACCACGCGGGTTCGGCAGGAGGATTGCGCGAAGGTAAAACCACCAGTTGGGAGGGCGGTCAGCGGGTGCCGTTTATTATTAAGTGGCCTGCCGGAACTCCTGCCGGAACGATATGTTACAAGCTGGCCTGTGCTGTTGACATCCTGCCAAGTTTTGCAAAACTCGCAGGAACTGAATTGCCTGAGTTGAAAATCGACGGGACAGATATCACCGAACTTTGGAAAGGAAACCCTGACGTTGAACCTCGACAGGACATTCTTTTTTACTACGGACGAAATAACCTGAATGCCGTCAGGAAAGGAAACTGGAAACTGGTGTTGCCGCATACCTGGGCGTCGTACGATGCCAAACCCGGTGCTGACGGGTACAGCGGTCCGCGAATCAACAAAAAAGTGGAAACACCGCAACTATACAACATGATGCGCGACCCGGGTGAACAGTTTAATGTAATTGAATACTATCCTGAAAAAGCTGCCGAAATCATGCAGATCGTGGAAGCCGCCCGTGCTGAGTTGGGTGATTTAAATGTGGAAATTGAAAAAGGAACCGGAAGCAGGGAAATCGGGAGCATTAAAAAGTAGGCAACAGGCAGCGGGGAGTTGGCAGTTTCAATTAACTGATGTTGGCTCAGAAGATGACGAAATAAAATAAAAATGCATTGCATGAAAAATCACTGTTCCATTGCCTGTGTACTGATTCCGGTTTTTCTTGTTATTCCGTTTTTAATAAAAGGAAGTCAAAGTGAAATGTTTCCGTGGATAAAAACCTACGGAGTAAATGTATCAGTAAACATTACTGAAAATGACATTGCTGAACTTTCTAAATGGGGTGTTGGGCATATTCGCCTGTCATTTCCTGCTGAACCTTTGATGAATATTAAACCACCCTATGAATTCAACGAAAACAGTTTTGAAAAACTCGGTAATATTCTCGATATCTGCGAAAAATACAAAATCGGTGTAATTATAGATCCTCACAAATATCCGGGAACCAGCCATCAGTGGACTATGCTGGGTAATGATGAATTCTGGATCGATTTTAAATGGCACGAAAAAGTGATTGAGGTTTGGGAAAGAATTGCACGTGTGTGTGCTGAAAGGGGTAAAGTGGTTGCCGGTTATGCTTTGCTTAATGAACCTGCGCTTCCTTACAAACGAAGTATCAATTCACCTTCCGATTTAAACCTGTTATATAAATAACTGGTGGCAACCATCCGGAAAATCGATTCAAAACATACAATCATAATATCTGCTCCGAGACTAGGAAAAATTGGAGGCGAGGATTCAGATTATGTTGAGGGGCTGAAATATCTTGAACCGGTGAACAACAATAACCTGTTTTACGAAATTCACACACAAGGGAGTGTTTGAAGAATCTGAAATGGTTAAATATCCTGGGATAATTGATGGTGAATACTGGAACATTGAAAAAATCGGGGAGCACTTAAAACCTGCAAAGGAGCTTTCAGAACAGAATAATGTAAAAATTTATGTTGGGAATTCAATTGTCCGCGCTGGATGGGAGATTCAGGCAACCAGTATGTAAGCGACTTGATTTCGGTTTTTAATGAGTATGGGTTTTCATGGGCTTATCATGCCTACCGCGAAAGCCACGTTTGGGATGCAGAAAGAAGTAATTTTGACAGAAATGATAAATCGGTTTTGGACGCCACGCCGAGTAAGGAAATTCTTATTAGCGCATTTAAATCAAAATAGCTGACAGATATTTTGTAATCTGAAACTGTTGCACAA
>JBBIVS010000166.1:0-6219 GCA_037439605.1 Draconibacterium sp.
CTTCCGACATACCGAAATGACGAACTTTTCCTTCGCGAATTAAATCTTTTACAGTTCCGGCAACCTCTTCAATGGGCACTTCCGGGTCGATGCGGTGCTGGTACAACATGTCGATAACATCGGTTTTCAAACGTTTTAACGATTCTTCGGCAACCCGGCGGATATTTTCAGGCCGGCTGTTTAAACCAACCATTTTTCCATCTACGATGTTAAACCCAAATTTGGTGGCAATTACCACATCGTTTCTTAGCGGTTGCAATGCTTCGCCCACCAGCTCTTCGTTGGTGTAAGGTCCGTACACTTCGGCTGTGTCGAAAAAAGTCACACCCATTTCAACGGCTTTTCTTAACATCACAATCATATCTTTCTTTTCGGGAAAGGGCGGAAAAGAAAAGCTCATTCCCATGCAACCGAGCCCCAAAGCTGAAACTTCGAGGTTACTTTTGCCTAATTTTCGTGTTTGCATTTTATATCGTTTAAAGTTTTTTTTTCTAATTTTTCAGGCAACCAATGGGTACAACCAAAACCCCGTCGTTGCGCCGATAGGCAAATTGTCCTCCGGTTACGACCATTAAAAATGAAGCCTTTCCCATTTTATCTTCATCAATCTTCGATTTTAAAGTCAGCAGATTTTGGGCAGCTTCCTCAATTTGCTTGTTGCCCAATTTTACCTCAATTGCAGCCCAGCGACCATCCCTCAACCGAACAATCAAATCAGATTCCAGTCCGCTTTTATCGCGGTAATGAAACACATCGCCGTCAATCGCCTGCGCATAAATACGAATATCGCGGGTACACAGCGACTCGAACAGGAAACCAAATGTATTAAAGTCGTTCAACAACCCTTCTGGATTTATCCGAAGCACTGCTGTTGCAATGGAAGGGTCGACAAAATGCCGCTTGGCGGCTGCACGAATGGCCGATTTTGAACGAATAGACGGCAACCAGGCTGGCAGGTCTTCAACCACAAAGATTCTTCGTAATGCATTCAGGTACGAACCTATTGTTTTCTCCGAAATAGAAACATCGGTGGCTTCAACATCATTTTTTATAGTCTGTATCGATGCCATTGTGGCGATATTCCGCGCCAGTGAACGCAGCAACAAACGAACCCTTTCCGGATTTTTTTCTACCTCGTCCACGCGCGACACATCGTGGTTAATTACAGCCTCAACATAATCCCTCGACATTCGCAAAGCTGATGTTTCATTTTTTTGCACGCTGGCAGGCCACCCTCCGCGGCATATTGCAAAGGCTATTTTCTCAATGCTTAATTCTGAAACCGATTCAATGTCCTGATTTCCTGTAAATAAACCTCCCAAAGAAACCGAGCCATTCGACTCCTTCGATTCAAAAAGGCTCATGGGGCGCATCAACATTCTAGAAATCCGTCCGGTACCCGTGTGCGCGGTTACATTGTCGGCAGGCACAGCAGAGCCAGTCAGAATAAATTGGCCTACATCGGCCCTTTTATCCACCTCGAACCTGACGGCATCCCACAAAACAGGAGCCATTTGCCACTCATCAATTAATTTTGGCGCTTCGCCTTTGAGCAGTAACGATGGCTTGGTGTCGGCCATTGACTGGTAAGCGCTTGAATTATCGGGGTCTTGCATATACAAAAAACTCTTTGCAGCATTCAATGCTGTACGTGTTTTTCCACACCACTTTACCCCCTCAATCAAAACTGCCCCCGATGCCTGTAATGCTATCTGTAATTCAGCATCACACAAACGCGATATGTAAGGAACTTCTGCCATATTGTATCTGATTAAAATTCAATGCAAAACTAATACAATTTCCGAATTTGGCAACGTTTTACTTCCTGATTTGGCAACGTTTTATTTCCGGATTTGGCTGATAAACGCTTGATTTTTATTGTTTCCTGAAGGCAGTCGGGCTGGTTGATGTGTGTTTTTTAAAAAAGTTGTTAAAGTGCGGAACTTCGTTAAAACCCAGTGCAAATGCAATGTCTGCAATATTCCAGTGGCTGTGGCGGAGCATAATTTTTGCTTCCTGCAGCAACCTTTCGGAAATCAATTCTGAAGTAGTTTTTTGTGTTACCTCCTTTACTGCGCGGTTCAGATGGTTGATGTGCACATTTAACTGGCCTGCAAAACCGGATGCTGAACGCAACTGAATTTTCGGGTGCTGGTCGTCGATGGGGAATTGCCGTTCCAAAAGTTCAAGGAACAAGGTTGCAATTCGCTGTGAAGCATTCATCCCTGTTTTTTCGTGCTGGACCGACGGCTGCATTTTTAATGCAAAATGGAGCAACCCGAAAATGTGGTTGCGTACCAAATCGAACTTGTATTTGTAGTCGGAGTTAAACTCATTTTCCATCTGGTTGAAGAGTTCGGTTACATGCCCTGCCTCTGCGTCGTTTAGTTCGAAAACATGCACGCTGTTTGGCTGAAAAACTTCGTACTGGCTTAATTGCCCGAACTGATGAAAAAAATGCTGGTTAAAAATGCAATACACCCCATCGCGGATGGTATCGAGGTGTTCCCATTTGTACGGAATCATAGGGTTTGAAAAAGCCAAAGCCTGGTTTTTTACTTCAAAAACACGGTCGGCATAATGAATTTTGCTGTTGCCCCGCACGAAAATTATTTTGTAAAAATCGCGCCGTTTGTACGGAATATTGGCATTTTGCCCTTCAACGTAAGGTTCGAGCCGGAACAGGTTAAAGTGGCCTAATTCATTTTTCAGGTTGTCGGGTATCCAGTCGAACTTCCGTTTGTAAAACTCTTCTATCGATTCGGCTTTGTTCATTTTGTCACATTTTTTTCAATCCAACACATAATCATGTCAGCAATTTCCAAATGATTTGTATCTTGCATCAACATGTGACTGTTGCCGCGGATTCCTTTTTCGGGCAAAAACCACATTTCGGCTTTTCCATCGGCAGCATTCACTTTTTGAATAAACGAATTATACTGTTCGTAGGCTGTGCGCCACGAATGGTTTACTCCGGTGGAAACATCAAGGTAATCGCCGAAAATGACGACGATGGGAATTTTGGCTAGTTTTTGTAAGTCACTGTCAGTGTAATTATTCCAGATTCCACCTGGTTCAATAATCACCATCGCTTTAACGTTTGCATTTTCCAAAAGTGCTGTTTCATGCGGATAACCACCTGATTGCGAATGGCTCATTAAAATAGCGCCATCAAGTTGGCTGCTCAGTTCAGCCAATGCTTTGTAATTAAATACAAGATTTGGGAGGGTCGAATTCAGGTCGGGTACTCCCTGTTTCGAAAGCTCGTTCATGGCATCAACAGGGTATTTTGTATCCAGAAAAGATTCCCCCGGTTTTTCTCCAATTCTAAAGTTTGGCCAACCATGTTCGTCGGAGAAACGCCGCATAACGGGCTGTTCGGTAATATTTCCTTTGCCGTTCCTGATATTGTTAAATATTGCCTGATTAAATCCTGAGCGTCCACGTGCAACCTGGTCAACAACAAAAACCGGATGGCCTTTTCGCACAAAATATTCATTCCATCCAATTCTGCCATCGGGTGTGGTTTCCCAGGTTTTTCCGGTAAGCGCCATTCCATGAATCATTACTACTGGCAATTTAACGGTTTCGGACGCCGGAATTATGTAGTTGACATACATCTGATTGACAGTGATGTGGCCAGCCGGGGTAAATCCGCCCAACTCTTCAAACGTCTGCGAAACGCTTTCTCCACCCACAAAAAAGCTCCCCACAGATTTCAGTACCAGTGGCTCTTTTTGAATTTGAATATCGCTGAAACGCTGCGCCATTGCAAATTGGGAGTATGCCAGAAATGCACAGAGAATAAGGGAAGTTGTTTTGATACCTTTCATTTTTTGAATCAGTTTTTTCGTTTTCATCATCGGGTTTTTAGTCCATTAATTTTTTACAGATTCAGCCAATACGAAACTTTCAGGTTAATCGACCTGAATTTCGGGCCAAAATTCTTTGTAAAATAATTGTCGTTATAAACAAGGTACAAATCGGAAAGCGGGGCAAAACGCCACTGCAATCGTGAGTTGATGCCCAGGTTGTCGCGCTGGTTGCTGCACTGTACAAGCGTCGACCAGAATAGCGATTTGGTAAATGTAACATCTACTTTTGGTGTAACCAGCCAAAAATCGGCCGAATTGTGCGGCTCGGGCAAACGAATCGCATCGTAACGGGTGTTCAGGCTTAACAGTGCCCGGGGTTGTATCCTGAAAGTGAGTTCGGCGCTTCCCGTAAAACTGTTTCCGTTGTAAAATCCGCCACTGGTTGTTTGCAGGTTGTACGAGAATATTTTGGCAGGATTCGATGTGTAAATCAAACCAAAGTTATTGAATGAATATCCCTGTTTACCCGGAATCGGAACCGAGCCCGGGGTGCGTGTCGGGTCAAAATTAAATGTCAGATAAGTGTAATTGTTGCGCAGGTCGGCTCGCAGCGTGGCCTGGTTGTTAAAATTCACCATGTAATACAAACTGTAAATATGGTCCACTTTTTTCCAGTCAAGTTCCGGTCGCCAGTAATACAAAGCCATCACCCCCGGGGTATGGAGGTTGATTTTTCCTTTTTTAGGGTAGAAATTATACGCGAACCCATTCCCGTTTTTTAATATTCCGGTTCGGGTTACAAAACCCAAATCGGCTCTGAAATCCTCATCGACATACTGAAAATCGAGTATATACCTTAAATTTCGCGGCTGGTGGGTAATGGTTGCCTGCCATGAATAATTGCCCTTTTTATCGTCGGGCTGAAATGATTTATGGAGGTAAAATTTGCCTGTCCAACTGTTATTGGCCGAGGCCAGGTTATAATCAATACCTGCAACCCGGTTGTATTCTTTCTTTGGGGCGAGAAACGAGTATTCGCCGAAAGTCTGCCGGTTAACCGCAAACAAAGCCATGTTTGAACGGGAAAACATTTTTCGCTGCACCACAAACATCATGTTATTGTTTGATGCAATTTCGTTTTCAATGTCGTCGGCAGTCTGCATGTTTAAAAACCCCAAACGCCAGTCGTCGTTTAATTTTCCACTTAACCTGACACCCCCGATAATGCGGTTTTCTATCATGTTCCCTTTTTTATCGCGCGCCAGCCCTATACGGCGCGAAAAGAACGGGTTGGCCGAGCCGAAAGCATCGCCGTAATTGCCAAACAGGTCGTTATTATCAATAAAAAACTGGCGCTTTTCGGGCAGGAAAACTTCGAAACGGGTGAGGTTGGTAAAAATATCGTCAACTTCCACGTTCGAAAAATCGGGATTAACCGTGATATCCAGGTTCATGCTGTTCCCGATTGATATTTTTGCATCGCCGCCAAAATCGAGTTTAGTGTCAGGTTCATTATTAATAAAATCTTTTGAAGCGAGCGCATTGACATACGGGATTATGGACATGGGCGTGCGAGATTTTCCAAGCGGTTTTTCGAAAACCATTTCGCCCATGAACGCCAGGTTCGAAAGCATCTGGTTTTGCGGCACCCGCGCCCAGGTGCTCTGTTCGTTGGTCTGCATATCCCAGCGGTAACACTTCAGCCGCCACGATTTTTCGCCTTCCCTGAATTTCAGGGAACTAAACGGGATAGCTGCTTCCAGTATATAATGGTCGTCGAACATTTTGCTTTCCACCAGCCATTTTTGGTCCCAGGTGGTGTTAAAACCGTTACGGCTCGCGCCCCCTTCCGAAATAAACGCCTCGCGCTGAACTCCGTATGGTGTCATCCCAAACAAAAAGGCAGTGGTCCCGTCTTTAAACGTATCGAACATCAACGTAACATTGTCATTGCTGGTTCCGCTAAAATCACGTCGCAGCGATGACACTATAAAATTGTTGCTTTTGGCTTCGGCCCTGATTCCGATGTACAAAAAATGATCGTTATACAAAAGCCTGAATTCAGTAGGGTTTACTGAAATTGCAGTATCGGTTGGGAAAAACTGCCAGAAATCTCCAGCCTTGTCGGCAGTTAACCAGACACTTTCATCAAGGCTGCCATCTATTTTTATCTCTTCGGAAATGTAATTTACACGAATGCTTCTATTGGTATCCTGTGCAGCAACTGTAGCGTAAAAAAATGCCAGAGATACAAGTAACAAGCTGCGTATAATTACTTTTGGTTTTTTGCCCAAACAATTAAAATCAAACAAAGAAAAAGAGAATTTATTCATCATTATTTTTATCATTTTCAATTCAAAAAGAACCTATAGCAATGAAACAAAAATAGTTAGAAGAATGTTTC
>JBBIVS010000166.1:6229-7772 GCA_037439605.1 Draconibacterium sp.
ACATACGCCAAATAAAAACTTGCAAAAATCAAACAATCTTAAGAGTAAAGTTACATGAAAAGATTGCCATTTATTTTTCAGAGAATACAATACGAAATTGCATTATTATTTCATTTCTGTGATTTTAAATTCTTCATCAGTAACAGCATTCAGCCAGATTACGCTTCCTTTTTGCTGATTCGGGCTGATGGCAATATGTGTGAGGCTGCTGCCCGATGTAGCGCCGTGCCAATGTTCGGTGTCGGGTGGAATCCGCACCACATCGCCTTTTTGTATAAACTGGGCCGGTTTTCCTTTTTCCTGATAATAGCCTTTCCCATCGGTAACCAACAAAATTTGACCGCCGGGGTGTTTGTGCCAGTTGGTGCGGGCACCCGGCTCAAAAATCACATTGCCAATGGATGAGTTGTAAGTCTCGTCAGGCGTTATCATCATATAAACCCAGGCTGTGCCGGTAAAATTGATGGTGTTGGCTTTTTCACCTTTTGGAAATGCGGGTGTCTGTTTCAGAACTTCATTAATTACGACCTCAGTAGTGGTGGCTTCTTTTTCGTCTAAAATCGATTCAATAATGCCGGTAAATTCTGCCAATTGTTGGGGTGTTATACCCACATTCAGACAAATATTCAGATGCGAACGCAACATGGGTTCAGCGTTGCCAATGGCGCTCAAAACAGAAATGGTTACCAGTTCGCGTTCGGCAAAAGTGAGAACATCGCGTTCAAAAATATCTGCAAACAAGTGTTCTTTCAGAAACGTGTCGATAACCGGCGCAAAAGCTGAATAGCCTGAAAGTGTTTCGGGTTGCGGTATTATTGTTAGTTCTCCCAACACTTTTTTACCACGTTCGTATTTGCTGCCTTCATCTAAAACTGGTGAAGCTTCTTTACCCACCGTATCAATGATTCCCTTTGCTTTTCGTTCGTCAAGCACTTCCATAAAAGTCTGCAAACCACGGATGCTGCGCGGAAAACCACAGTAGGCATACAAATGCACCAACACTTCTTTGGTTTCGTTGATGGTTAGTCCGGCATCCAATGCCTTATTCAGCGCGGGTTTCAACGCCTGCAAATCGCCTTTGGCTGCAAGTGCTGCAATCTGAATGGTGCTTTGTTGTTTCGGTGATAGTTGTTGATTCGGGCTCATTTCTTTTTGGGCTGAAACCAGAAAAGGCAAACAGCTGATAACCAAAATTGTTATCAGCCATTTCCCAATTTTTATATTTTTTAAATAATTAAATGCCATTGGGTTGCAGTTTATCTCCGTTGTTCACGGCCTTTTCAATCACATCCAGTCTGGCTTTTGTCGGGTCGGGTTTGCCAACCGGTTTCCCATCTGGCTGAACTTCGAGCAGTTCATTTGTTTTGGGCGAGTAAATGGGCCAATTCGGCAGACCATTTCCATTCGGATTACCGGTTTTAGCGAAGTTTACCCAGTAGGCGTTCATCATCCTGGCGACCTCTTTGTCTTCGGCAGCGGGTGTTGACCCGGGGCGTTCCCCCAGGTTATCGAACACATAAGAAATATCGGTTCCATGTCCGGG
>JBBIVS010000167.1:0-7738 GCA_037439605.1 Draconibacterium sp.
AGTTTTTCTGTTAACAATTAATATTTTATTGATGAAACCTTTAAATCTTTCACCAATAAGGAATTATAAGCATTTACCGAGCCTGCCAATCATTCCGTATTGAACGACATCTCATTTAGAAGTTTTTTTTGCCTGTAAATGCCTGTTTGCCAAAAAGCACTTTCATTTGAACAGCTTTTTCTGCTGATTTTTCTGTAAGTCGTTATGAAAATTCAAGGTGCCAAAGGATTGTCGCCAAATCCTGAACTGGAATAAACACCCCCTCTGGGGAACGGGGTACTTCCATGTCGTTGCCGCTGCATTTCGTTCAATCCGGTTAGTACCGATTCTATTGATTCACTTGCAAATATGCCTTCCAAAAAACGTTGTGTTTCCTGAAGGCCCACTTCTGAATCCAAAGTGGAAAACATGGAAGGCCTTCGCGTGGCAATTACATCTGTATTTTCCGGATTACCAACATGTTCCCTGATTTCATCCAAATAGGCCAGCGAGGTGCAGGCGTTAAAGAAGAGCACACGATAACGGTTAGGATCAAAATCCCCGTTTCTGGTCATCTCGAGTAAATCGTTTTCCTCGTCAATGGCAACACCATGATGACGGGCTTCTTCAACAGTTGTTCGACGACCGGCAGCCTGGAGCGCTGTATCTATGCCAATCCTGAAATTTTCCGTTGGGCTGGCTTTTGCATCAAAATCAGGACCTGACCCGTAACGCGCATGTCCGGTGTAAATCGTAATCTCGTCCTGACTGAGTCCATGACTGAATTCGCTTGCCGCACCTTCACCCGGGACAACAAGGTTGATCCAAATATCAATATCGCGGCTTTCCTGTATTCCCTCCGAATTGGTCCAGGTAAATACCCGTGTTGCTTTCCAGTATTCGTTTCCCGACCAACCAAAAAGTTCAAATTCAAAGCCCTGTCCCTGCATCCAGGTGCGAAAATTTTCAGCCATTAATTCCTCGGTTGGCCGTCCGGTATCCTCATACCTGTTGGTACCCGTTTGATGTTTGACAGTTGTATCGGTTGCACCAATTGCCACAGTCACATCCAATCTGCCATCCTCCAGCAGGCGGGCATAATCCACAGTATGCTCCTGTCTTACACCGGGTAACGGAGCTACCCTGTCGAGAATGGCCAGTGTATCCCCATCCAACTGATTCCCCCGAGAAGGGCCGTACCGGCTGCGGAACTGACTCAGTGCATCTTCTGTTTCAGATCCATAGTTCCCGTCAACCAAATGTACAGGTAGTTCAAATCCAAGATCAACGAGTGCCTGTTGTATAATTGAAACAGCACCACGACGGCCATTGTGACTTGAAGAAAGAAACTGAATCCGGCCTGAAAGTATCTGCTCCAATACACGATTACCAACAAATCGTGGATTTGTAAGGGTACGGGTTACCGGTGGGGTTCCATCTTCTGTATCCAGGAAAATTGTTTCATTTCCATCGCTGTTCAACGATTTTGTTTGCAGCATTTCATCTTCTTCACATTCCCTGCACTTCATCTGCACAGTTAGCTGCTCATTTGGCATCATCTGAATGGATTCCTCTTCTTCGCCTTCCGGTTGCATTTGCATGGTTTCCGTATTACTCAACCTCATCACCCGGTCAGCAATTGCATCGGCTTCAATTTCGTATTTGTCGCCCGGTTGACCAATTTTCAATTTTGGCTGCAATTTTCTGCCACCGGGTTTTTGATTATACTGAAAATTATACGACTGATACATTAATCAAATAGCTAAATTGTCTCATGTAAAATGGTAAGTGAACAAGAACTAAAAATTATAATTATTAATTTGAATTGAATGTAATCTTCTCTTCTTTCTAAATTTTTCAAATTATTTTAATCAATTTTACTTTTTAAATAATTATTGTTCAAATCTGAATGATACTATTTCACCGGTTTTAGCAGAAATTGCATAATTTGGACCGCCACCAACCATTCCCGGATCTTTCAATAAATAATTAATAATCCATTTATCTTCATCCATTTTAATGTCAATTTTATAAACAGATAAATCATGGTAAAATCTTGAAGCATTCTCATTGGCAATCTTAATAGCCCTTTCTTTTGTAATACTTATCGAATCAGTATTTTCTTTATTCACGATTCTTATTTTATTTATGTTTTTTGGTTCAATAGACTCTGAACAAGCAAATAATAACTGAAAAATACAAACAATAAAACAAAAAATGCTTTAAATACTTTTAAAGATTTTTTATTTAAAGTTCATCATGAATCCCATCCAAAGTTGATTGTGGAGCCAATCCACCTGCAGCACCCGGAAGCCCCCTGTTTCCTGCTAAATGTCTCCTTGCAGGTCCTGTAGCATGAAATGAAGTATTAGCAATTCCGGGAAATGCACCAATCATTAACAACGGAACCCCATTTATATTTGACCAATCAATATCGGCCTGACTGAAAAAAGGTGATCCCCAGCAATTACCAACATTAGGATGTGTATGATACCCGCCGACCACAATTGAATCTGCAACATTTGCCGGATTGCTTAGTGGCAAGCTTGCCTGTCCTCCTGCCGCAACTCTGTTTGTACTTATATTACCATTAATAAGATTAAGATAGATAAACCCACCTTCTTCATGAGCTGTGGTTGGAGGAGCACCATTAATTGGATTACATTGCGCTGCCAAAGGACTGCCAGCTTGAGGTCTTGACCACCTGGTAACAGCAGGATTTGATGCAGTCCATGCTAACTGCATTGCAGCTGTGACTATAGAATTTAGCGTCATTTGATTTCCTGTTGGAGCACTTCTTCCCAGTAATTCTATGCTACGAGCCCAATCATCCCATGAAAGATTTGATTTCAAGTCCATCAGCAAATGCTGGTCGTTCAATGCGATATTTCTTTGAATAATAGTTGCAGCCTGAATTATGGATCGGACATATTCCCAATCAGTGCCTTCGGCAAACATCCATTCCAATCTTGTTTTCATATCGCCATCGCAATACCTCATTGCCAAATACATTTCATAATTATTCAATGCCGAAATTGCCTGATCTTTTAATGTACTATCTCTCAGTGCCGTATTCGAATCGGTTTCATTCATACTTCCAAAGATTGCTATCACCTCTTCTTCCGGAACATCAACATAATCCAGAATTTCCCTTAATCGGTCCAATTCACTTTGATTTGTTTCTTCTGTTTTTTGAATAAGTGGTGTTAGAGAATTTTCATTTTGCTGCACCACATGAGTTAACTCATGAGCTAACAACCTTTTTCCCTCATGGCTTACAGGATTATATTCACCTGAATTGAAAAATATATTTTGCCCATGTGTAAATGCCCTGGCACCAAGTTGCCGGTTCATTTGAACTGCTTTTGAATCGGTATGTAATCTGACATTGTCGAAATTTGTACCAAAGACACTGCTCATAAACAAATTTGAATCATTTGATAAATTGAAGCCCGAGCTATTGGAAGATTGTAACTGATAGCTAAAATTACTATTCAAAAACTTGTCATTTTTGTGTGATTTTGTTTGTACTATCTCCTCATCTTCACATTTGCTGCATTTCATTTGAACCATTACCTGATCCACTGGCTGCATCTGAATTGATTCTTCTTCTTCCTCCTCAACAGGCTGCATCTGCATTGTTTCACTTTCACTCATCATCATCACCTTTTCAGCAACTGCATCGGCCTCCTGTTCGTATTTATCGCCAGGGCGCCCGATTTTAAGGCTGGGTTGAATGACCGGCCGTGAACTGCTTTCCTTTTTTTCTGATAACTGAAACATAACCTTTATTTTAAAGTGTCCTTCTGTTTTTATGATACTCTCTTTTAATCCCTTCAATAATGTCGTTCAGGGTAACCAGGTTGCTTTCGCGGGCAAGCGCGCGAAGCGAACAATGCTGAATAACATTGATAATTGCCCCGCCCGATAGTTCGTATTTTGCTGCAATTTCATTTAAATCAATTGGTTTGTCGAGTACAACCGATTTTGAGAACCCGTTTCTCCAGATTTTCAAACGTTCGTCGGCAGTGGGCATCGGGAAGTTGATGGACGACTGGAACCTGCGCATAAAAGCCTCGTCGATGTTGCTTTTCAGGTTGGTGGCCAGTATTACAAGCCCGTCGAAATCTTCAATCCGCTGAAGCAGGTAAGAAACCTGCTGATTGGCATAGCGGTCGTGCGCATCGCGCGTATTGGTGCGTTTTCCAAACAGCGCGTCAGCTTCATCAAAAAATAGTATCCATTCCTTATTCTCGGCACGATCGAACAATTTCGCCAGGTTTTTTTCGGTTTCGCCAATGTATTTCGAGACCATCTGCGAGAGGTCGATGCGATAAACATCACGGTTGGTTTTTTTACCAAGAAGAGCGGCAGTTGTTGTTTTTCCCGTTCCGGGAGGCCCGTAAAAAAGCGATTTGTAACCGGGTTTTAAAATTCTTTCCATCCCCCACTCTTTCATCAGTTTATGATGATGTGTCACCCAGGTTTCGATTTCCTTTAACTGCAACATTACATGATTGTTGAGAATAAGGTCGTCCCATTCCATTTTTGTTGATAGCAGTTTTGCCGGAAACTCAGTGCTGAAATTAGGCTTTCTCGCTTCACCAATGGTAAACAAATCAAGCACTTCCTGCGAAATACTTAAAGCCCCGCTCAACATGGGTTCGTTTTTGTCAATCTCTTCGAGGCTCAGAATATTTTCTTTGCTGAATTTATGAAACCCATCGAAACACCGCTGCAACGAAAACCTTTTTTGAAGATTATTTCCTGCTAAAATAAACATCGCCGTTTCGCCGGTCGGTATAAAACCATTATGGTTTTTACCGTGTTTGCCACCAAATTCGGTATAAATCTGCTGGGTTGCTTCATTTTTTACAAGAAACATATCGAGCAGTTCGGGCTTTACATGCGGCACCAAAGCCAGTGCCAGTAAAAAACGCTCTTCAAAATCAAGTTGATGTTCATTTATAAAAGAAGCAAAAGCAGAAACACTGCCATCCAAATAAGGCGGCTGGATATCGTAAACACTGTGATACACCGTTTCTTTCCTGGCATTCAGCAACGAACGTGTTTTCAGAATTTCCCTGAACCAGGCAATTTCGCGTTCAATATCGGCTGCATTTGCTGCTATTTTGCTTTGTTCTACCATTCAACATACAATATTTGCCCACACCAGGGCAATTTTATTAAACTGATTGACCACGGTAATCTTTCGAGCATAATATCAAAAGTGTTTCTTTTGATGATGATATTCCAAGATTGCCCGGCTTGTTTCAGTATTCCTTCGCGTTGCAGATAAGTTTCCCGCAATGCTGCCGGATTGTTTGTTTTCAATGCTTCCCACCTTTCCAAAACAGTTTTGATTAAAAACAGGCACTCTTGTTTTTCTTCTTCCGAAAGCGGAACATTTAACGGAACGGGTTCAGTTACATCGAGTCCGCATAAAATTTTATTGAGGGTTAATTCGGTTTCCTGAGTAGATTCCTGACCCGTGGCTATAAACTGTAAAAGGTGCACAGCCTTGAATACTTCAATCTCACTTTTAAATTGTAAATCGTTATTGAGCAGGTTTAACCCTTCGAAAAAATACCTGAGAAATGGATGCAGTAGCACCAAACCTGAATTAAATATTAAAATTTGCTCATTACCGATATCAGGCTTTGAAGAAAAAATTGAAGATTCAAGGCTTTTGGTTTTATCTGCATGTTTTCCTGCACCTGTGCCTGTTCCTTTGCCTTCGCCTTTTTTTTCTCCGGCTATTGTGTCTTTTTCATCCGGTTCACCCTCATTTTCAACTGAAAATCCCTCAATACTTTTTTCGTATTTATTTTTTTGAACACTGTTTCTTCCGGCGGCTTCCTTCTTTGCTTTTTTTACAGCCTGCTCGATTAAGGTATTGATAACAGCGTCATTTTTTTGCGCTAAATTCTGAACCATTTGCTGAAAAAGCTGACTTTTTGAGGATGATTCAGTTGCAATCTGTATGATTGCAACCATTAACAATGGGAGGTCTTTTTGCTGTGTATCCTGTATTTTGGATTGAGCATTGAGCAACATTTCAAACAGAATTTTTTCCTTTTCCTCCCTTGTATTTTCGGATAAAGCCGAATAAAGAATTTCTTTTAAAAAGGTAATTTTCCGTTTTTTGGAATTCAGTTTTATTTCCATGCCAATATAAAAAAGCGCTGTTTCATAGAAACTCTGGTTCAATAGTTTGCTGATTTCAACTGAACCGACGCAGGAAATTAAAACCTGAAACTGGTCGGAATAACTTTTAAATAAATCTGTATTCAATCTTTTTAGCAGTTCGTACAAACAGGAATGATTGCATTGATACAGGAGCCTTTTGCGGACTTTCTCCTTTTTAAGCAAAGGCGCCACCGTGTTTCCAAACAACGCTTTATCGGTATTTAAAACTTCCTTGAACAGGTTTTTAATCGAATTTTTTGATGAAACATTTTCATTGTAAATTGATTTTGACCACCACGGGAGAAAACCAGATTCGAGAAAATAAACAAATTGAGTTAAAACATCAGTTGATTTGTTTGTGACTGAAACTCCATGACCTTTTGAATTAACGCTTTCAACATCAGTCGGTTTATCATAAATACCAGAAGATGAAGATTGAATTAAAAGGGCAATTTTATCGCTGATTTCGGAAATCACCTTCCCGGTAAAACTATTTTCAAGTTCACTTTCAGAAATGGTACCGATGTCGATTTCCAATTTGTCAATCCTGATAATTTCATCGCTGCCCGACATACCGGAGAAAAGTTTATCGAGCGCCGGATTAAGTTTATTGCTTACCAATTCTGCAGTTTTATTTTGAACTGTCGCAGCCCGCCCGCGGTCAGTAACTGTTATGTCCAAAACCTCACGATTGATGATATGTTTTTGCCCGATCATTTTTTAGAAATTATTTAACCCCGGGTAAAAAGTTTTTTTACCAGTTGTGTTTTATTCTCGCTGGCACTGGTCACTATGTTCTTATTGTTCAGAATATTTGTCAGTGAATCTCTTGTCAAAACCAGTAATTCCGTTTCAGTTAATTCATTTCCGCCAGCGCTCGAAGCAAGGGCTTTTTCGAGGTTTTCCTTTGTATCGGTTGCGCTCGCCAATACACCACGTGTTTCCAGCACTTTTACAATCTCACTGGCAGGCAAAACTTTTACATCGATGGCAACCGCGGGATTGGAAACAGAAGCCTGACAATTCTTTGACTGGTACTGAATCAGTAATTCCATTGGAGCTACACCGGCAACAGCGTTAATACCCAAACATTTTAACAGTGCATCTAATCTTTTATCGTTTAGCTCCTTCATTTCAGCCGGGGTAAAACCTTTTGTTTCCCTCAGGCTATTCAGCAATAACTGAAAAATATTTCCTGATGGCTGAATCCCTCTCATTTTTAGCGCCTGCTGAACATTTGCATCGCCCCAGCACTGTAAAATTTCAACACTGTAACATTCGGTAACCGGTTGAATACTGCCACAGTTATTTTTCTGGTAATCGAGAATCAGTTGGCCCAATTCATCATAGGTTGTGTTCGGACCAAAGGGAATTCCAATACAACTTAATAATTGTCGCCTTCTTTTCTCACTTTCAAGGACACTCCCTCTTATTTCTTTATCTGTAAAACCACCAGTGTTTTTCAAATCATTCAACAGAACTTCAAAAATATTGTCTCCGGCAGAAAACTCAATTTCCCTGCCACGAATGGTTTCCAACACTGATTTATCTCCCCAGCATTGCAAAATAT
>JBBIVS010000168.1:0-7688 GCA_037439605.1 Draconibacterium sp.
CAAAGATAAATATAGTTTGAAATAAACCAAACAAGAAAACTTAAATTTTATCTTGTTTTTCCTTTACTTTTTCGCTCAGTATTTCAGGACCGATTATCGGTGCGCGGGTGAAAGGTTTGGTACGGTTGAAAAGGTAACGCATGGTGCAGTGCGTTTTTACCCTTTTTGCGCCAGTGGCTTCGTAAACGGCAATAATTTTCGGGTTGAAATCGCCTGCCCACGAAAGCTCTATTTCTTTGTAATGCCGGTGGGTTTTCTTTTTCATTATTTGCTCCTGGTGCCAGAAAATGGCTGACTCAACCCCCGACCGCTGGTATTTCGGGTCGATTCCCATGATAAAAATCCGGGTGCGGGTCATGAATCTGGTGTTTTTGTAATACAGAAATTTCAGAATACCCCACAGGTTTAATTTACCGTTCAATTTCCGAAGAATCTGGTTAATGTCGGGGATCATCACAAACATTGCGATGGGTTGTTCGTTGTGATATGCAAACCAAACCATTTCGGGGTCGAGTATGGCTTTTGAGTTGTTGATAAAATCTTTAATGTCTTCAGTATCTATTGGTTTGTAATGCTCGTGAAATGCCCAGGCAGCATCGTAAATTGTGCAAAAATCGGCAACAAATTTATCGGTTTCCTTAAAATTGATGTGCCTGAAATGATATTGCGGCTTTTTGGCAATCCACTCCGCAATTTTCCAGAAACGTTCAGGAAATGGAACGGTGTAATCGAGATGATAACAATACTGTTCAAAATATACTTCGAAGCCAAAATTGCGGAACAACTTTTCGTAATAAGGCGGATTGTAAGGCATTCCAAAGCCCTGCGGCATAAATCCCTTTACAAGCAGTCCCCAGTTAACGTAATTCTCTCCAAAATTAATGGGGCCGTCCATTGCTTCCATTCCGTTGGCTTTGTTCCATTCGGCGGCGGACGAAAAAAGAAGGTTCGCTGCTTCCTGGTTGTCAATACATTCAAAAAATCCGCAGCCACCGGTGGGCTGTTCGTAAGTATATGCAAGGTTTCCGTTAATAAACGCGGCAATTCTTCCAATTAAATTACCATTGTCATCGGTTAAAATCCAGCGGATTGCCTTGCCGTTTTTAAATGTTTTATTTTTTGCAGGACTGAAAATGTCTTCCACCATTCCTTCCAGGGGGCAAGCCCAATTCGGGTCGTTTTTGTAAATCAGGTGCGGAGCCCGGTGGAATTGTTGGCGGGTTTTTTTATCGGTTACTTCGGTAAGTTGCATAAAATTGTTTTGGCTAAAGTTAAAAAAATGGTTCTAAAATATTTGCATGGTTAATTAAATACGGTCGAAAATCAATAAAAAAGGATTCCATCTCTTTTAAAAAAGAAGGAATCCCTGTTCTCAACTTTTCCAAAGTTTTGAACTTTGGAAAAGTTAATTGATTTCGAATGTTTTTAATCCCTGCTTGCCAGTTTCGAAAGCAGTCTCAAAATTTCGAGATACAGCCAAATCAAAGTTACCATTAGCCCGAATGCGCCATACCATTCCATGTATTTTGGGGCGCCTGCGCCTGCTGCTTCTTCAATAAAAGAGAAGTCGAGAACCAGGTTCAGCGCTGCAACGGCCACAATTACCAGGCTGATGCCAATGCTTAAATTGCTGTTTCCGTGCAGAAACGAAAATTCCATCCCGAATAAACCCCCGATAAAACTTACGAGATAAACCACGGCGATTCCGGCAGTGGCGGCAAAAATGCCCATCTTCAGTTTTTGGGTTACTTTGATAACTCCTGAACGGTACAGAAACAACATGGCAAAGAACACGGCAAGCGTTAAAGCCACAGCGCGCATCACCAAGCCGGGGTACATCGACTCGAAAATAGCTGAAATACCACCCAATAAAAGCCCTTCAAAAACAGCATAAATGGGCGCTGATATCGCGGAACTTTTAGGCCTGAACGCAGTTACAAGCGCTGATATCAAACCGCCTATTCCACCGCCAATAACCCATGGCATTACTGCTGCTGCGCCGCCTTCGGGATTAACCTGAATGGCTGCAAAAAATTTATTCCAAACAAAAATGGCCGATGCAATTACAATTAACAACATCAGCGCGGTTTTATTTACAGTGCCGTTAACCGTCATTACTTCCGACTGGTAACTGTAGTCCCTGCTGAAAACATTTTCCTTTAAAACCGGATTTGAGGATTTTGTCAGATTCATCATATTTATTCAATTTAATTGTTCAACATCAATTTTATTTTTACAAACTGCCATTGAAACAAAAAACCTGCCGTTAAAGTTTTCATGACAAGTTTGCAGTTGAAGCACCAAAAATCATAAAAAACAAAAAACAAACAATTGGCAAATTTCAAAATTCAACTTTTTTAAAGTTTGGATTTTACAACTTGTTGGTCATTGTAATTTATTTGAAATTTGAGACCTGCTTTTTGGAATTTCTAACTTTTTAGCATCTCTCTGAAATAATCGCTGGTAAGTTCTTCGTAAAGCTCTTCTCCCTGTTTTACAGCATTTTCTGAGTCGCTCATTTGTAAAATTCTTGCTAGTTCAATGGTTTGCCTGTGTAAATATTCCGAGCGTTTTCCCAATGCCTGAACAGTTCTGTAAAATACGGTGTTTAATGTGCTGTCTTTTGCCAAAGTTGGCAGTTCTTCGAAAAACGGGTCGAACATTTCGTCGATTGCCGATTTATCTGTGAGGGCCAGCCTACCGATTAAATGAAGCCCGGTAAAATGGATAATGTGCTTTTTGCCACGGCACCATTCCAACGCTTTTATATAAGCAAATTTAGTTTTTACCCACAGGTTTGCCGATGCCTGCTCAGCTATTTCAGTATTTTCAAAGGTTTTTGTCCAGAAATCAATCTGCTTTTCGGTTACTTGTTTTGGTTCGTCGATTAAAGTGGCCAGAATCATGGTTTCGCGCCATTGTTTATTCCAGAGTTTTAATGCCAGTAAGTGATCGCGGTCGAATTGGGCAGCAATTTCGCGCAAATCGACAACAGAAACGCCCCAGTTGGTTTTATAACCGATACCTTTCTGTTTCATTAAATCAGCCACTTCGCCGCTTTTTCGAAGTTTTATCAACTTTAAAATCTTTTGAAATTTCTTTTCTGTTTCCTTATCATCGAGTATAAAATCCATTTTCTTTCAGATCAAGTATTAAAAAACATATTCAACAAAAACAAATATAACTAAAATCGAAGCGGAGTAAATTGAATAGATTTTTACCGGAATGTATTCTGCCAAACTTACATTTAATTTCTTTTTAACCATTGCCGAAAGGTATATTTTTTCAAACAGATAAGCGACAAATGTGGCGTAAGCAATTCCTGCAATCCCGAGAACCCTGACTAAAACCAAGCTGAGTGTAACATTTAAAATCAATTCCAAAAATGCTGCAGTCATTACAGGTTTTGAAATTTGCAGTCCGTTCAATAATGTTTGCGGTAAAATTAACCGGCTGATGATTATTAACAGGTAGATATTGAAAATGGTGGCGCTTTCAGCAAATTTTGGGTTGAAAATGACCGGAAAAACCGAATGTGAAATTAAAAGCAGCAAAGCAGTTAACGGAAATAAAAAGTGTGTCAGCCGGGTCACGCTTACTTTCAGTTTTTGCAGGTTTTGTTTTAGGTGTTCTTTGTTTGCAAAATCGGGCAGCATGGCATTGCTCAGCGCGTTGGCCAGCAGCATTGCAAGTGGCAGCTCGCGGGCGCCATACCTGAAGACGGCAAAAGTTTCTTCATCGAAATATGATGTAACTATAAAACCGTCCGCAAATTGAGCTGAACCACTCAAAAGCGTTGCCAGAATTAAAGGGCCGCCAAGCTTAAGGTGCTCTTTTACATACTGATGCGAATACCTGATTTTATAATTTGAAATCAGAATTATCCCGAACCATATATAACGCAGCACTGAAGAAACGACCAGTCCCTTTAAAGCCATATTTATACCGTATCCCAAAACAGCGGGTACTGTAACCAGTGCAAGTTGAACAGAGAATGAAACAACACTGTAAATCACACTTGCGCTATTTTGTTTTTTGATTAGATAGTAATATTCAACCAGGTTGGCAGGCACGCCAAAAACAATGAACGCAAGCAACAACCCGATTTCGGGAATATTTTTACCGTTTAACAACAATTTCGAAAACACAGGTTGCATGAGAAACAGTAAAATTGCCGCGATAATGCTAAAAACCTGTAGTATGACAAATGAACTGAAAATGTGCGATTTTGAGCCCGCATTTTGAGCGGCAAGAGGCAACAGCGCTTTTTGCAAACCGTTTAGCCAGAAAAAACTTACTGCCCCGGCAATAAAAACAAATGTTTCGTATTCTCCGATTTCGGATTGGGTAATTGCTGTTTTGGTAAATACAATTCCTATTAAAATTAATGTTGAATACCTGACCAGTTGATTGAACTGAAATGCCGAAATTGAATTAATATGTTTTTTCACGTCTGATTTTGATTGGGGATAAAATTAATTTTTTTCTGTTCAAAGTCAATTATTTAATTAACTCTTTGATACATTTATAATTGATAATCATTTGTGTTGAATTGTTCGAATGAAGCACATTTTGAAATCAAACAGGGCATACTTTTTCTGATTTTTTTGCTTAATTTGAGCAACCTTTTACTGATTCACATTGTTAAAAAGGTTGTTTTTACAAGCACGGCTATGTTTTATTTCTAAACTGAACAGAATGAGAGAGTATTTTCGCTGGGGAACGGGTTTAAAAACCTTGTTGTTTTTCGTTTTTCTTGTTTTCACTTTTTCCGTTTTTACTTTTCCCAAAAAATTAATTGCAGCATCAGAGGAATCGGTGCTTTCAACAGGACATACAAAAGATGACATTAACCGCGGGAAAAGATTTTTCATGGGCTTGCGGCCTTTCGACAGGAAATACGAGGCGTGTGTTTCGTGTCACAACATTAAACACGTTGATACCTTAAACTGGAATCCTTCAGCTTTCGAAATTGCCGTGAAATATGCAGAAAAGGATTTTGCATCGTTTCAAACTGCGGTTATGCAGCCTTCAGGCGTAAAAATGTCTGCGTCGCACCAGAATTTTAATATTGCAGAAGAAGATTTAAAGTCGGTAAAAATTTACCTCGACAACATGGCGCATGAAGGAGCGCATCCTGTTAAACCAAGTTATTTCAACCTTATCCTGTTTCTTTTTCTGGGTTTAGTACTTACCTGGGCATTGCTTGATCTCCTGTTTTTCAGAAAGGTTAAATTAAAGATAGTGCCTCTTTTCATATTTCTTGGAGCGTTTGGCTGGCAGGTGAAAATGATTGCCACCGATGCCATGCGCCTCGGAAGACAGGAAAATTACGCGCCCGACCAACCTGTTAAATTCTCGCATAAAATACACGTTGCAGATTACGGGATTGATTGCAAGTACTGTCATACAACAGTTGAACAAAGCAAATCGGCCGGTATCCCTGCTACCAATCTGTGCATGAATTGCCATATTATTATCCGAGAAGGGACCAACAGCGGCAAATTCGAAATCGCCAAAATCGTTGATGCAGTTGAAAAAGGAAAACCAATTGAATGGGTTCGTATCCATAATTTGCCAGAGCATGTATTTTTCAGCCACGCGGTTCATGTGGGTTCCGGGAAACTCGACTGTAACCAGTGCCACGGTCAGGTTCAGGAAATGGATATTATGAAACAGCACAGCGACCTTTCGATGGGGTGGTGTATCAACTGTCATCGCGAAACCCAGGTTAATTTTGTTGAAAACCCCTATTACGAACATTACATTAAGCTGCACGAAGAATTAAAATCAGGGGCAATTGACAAGGTTACAGCAGAAAAAATTGGGGCAAACGATTGTTCGAGGTGTCACTATTAGTTCAGAGTTTAAAGTTTAAAGTTTAGAGTTCAGAGTTTGGAGTTCAAGGTTCAAAGTTGGCAAAAGAAGGTTATGACAAAATATTGGAGAAGCATTGAAGAATTAAAAGACCCGGTGGAATTTAAGAATGCCGAAATAAAACCGGAGGTAAATGCAAAAAGGGAACTGATGCAAAACCAATCAGGTTCGTCGAGAAGAGATTTCTTAAAGACATTTGGTTTTAGTGTTGCAACCGCCACTGTTGTTGCAAGTTGCAGCAAGCCGGTAAACAAGGCGATACCTTTTCTAATTAAACCTGAAGAGGTTACACCCGGCAAGGCAAATTATTATGCTTCCACCTATTTCGAAGGAAATGAATATTGCAGTGTTTTGGTGAAAGTGCGCGACGGAAGACCTGTTAAAATTGAAGGAAACAATCTTTCACCGGTTTCGCAGCAGGGAACTTCTGCCCGTGTTCAGGCTTCAATATTGAATTTGTATGACGATGCAAGGTTTAAATCACCATTGAAAAGGGGCGAACCTACCACGTGGGAAGAAGTGGATGGTTACATTACCAACAAACTGGCCCAGTTAAAACGCGACAATAAAAAGGTTGTACTTTTAACTTCAACCATTATTTCACCATCTACAAAATCGGTAATCAACCGTTTTTTGGCTGAAAACCCAAATACACAGTGGCTGCAATACGATGCTGTTTCAGCAACAGGAATACTAAAAGCCAGTCAGTTATCGTTTGGAAAAGCTTTTGTGCCGGATTACCGTTTTGAAAAAGCCAAAGTGATTGTAAGTTTCGGAGCCGACTTTTTGGGAACCTGGCTTTCGAATGTTGAATATACAAAAGGTTATTCTTCTGGACGAAAACTGCTTGGCGCCGGAGACCAGATGAGCCGTCATTACCAGTTCGAAAGCGGAATGACCATCACCGGTTCAAATGCCGATGTGCGCATTCCGGTAAAACCCTCTGAGGAAGGTGTGCTTGTTGCCAGTTTATATAACGAAATTCGGAAAGCAAAAGGACTTGAAACAATTCAGGTGCCTGCTTCTTCTGTTGATTTGAGCAGCCTGCTTGCCGATTTGCTTGATAATGAAGGAAAATCGCTGGTGGTTTCAGGAAGCAATGATGTAAATATCCAGTTAATTGTAAATGGAATTAATAATCTGCTTGGCAATTACGGAAATACGGTTTTAACTTCAAAAACACTGAATACCCACCAGGGAATTGATGCTGATTTTGAAAACCTGGTTACAGAAATAAAAAATAAAACCATTGCCGGATTGTTGTGCTTGGGGGTTAACCCTGTTTACAATCATCCTGCTGGTCAGGATATTAAACAGGCAATTGAAGGGCTCGAACTTTCGGTGTCGTTTGCCGAAAGAATTGATGAAACTGCTGCTGCCTGTCATTGGGTTTGCCCTGCCCCGAATTATCTGGAAGCCTGGGACGATGCCGAACCAAAAACAGGGAGTTACAGCCTTGCACAGCCCACCATTTCCAAATTGTTCGACAGCCGCCCGGTACAGGAATCACTGCTGAAATGGAGCGGACTTGAATCTGTTGATTTCTATACAACCGTCAGAAATTACTGGATTGAAAATTTGTTTAATCTGCAAGCCGAATTTACCGATGGAAAATTATTTTGGAACCACAGTTTACAAAGGGGCGTTTTTGAACCTTCAGTTTCAAATTATACTGAATTGAAGTATGATGAAAATGGTTTGGCCGATGCAATTTTGAAGATAAAACCTGCTGGCGATAGCTGGGAAATCATACTTTATGAAAGTGTTGCTCTGAGTAGTGGAAATGCGGGCAATAATCCCTGGTTGCACGA
>JBBIVS010000169.1:0-7667 GCA_037439605.1 Draconibacterium sp.
ACGAAGCAACCCTTAAAAGATGGCTTTTCAGCAGTTCGTCGTCAATTTCGTAACCCTGTTTTTTCAGAAACGAAAGTGTGATGATATTGAAAATACGCCAGTTGTTTTGTGTTGTGCGATGATGGCCCCATTTTGAAATGGTAACAACCATTTCCTCTTTTTGCCTTTCGGTAAACTGCGACCAGATTGTATCGGGCATCAGCAAAAGTGTTTTAAATAAACCTCCAAATTCGCAGGTAAACTGGTAAGTTGAATCTGGCAATTCTTCGGGCAGCGGCAACGAATTTGGATGCCCCGGAGTTAATACATTGTACAAATGCAGACAGTAATAATCGCGCAGATTAATACCGTTGATTTCGGTATTTGGATCGATGTGAATAAGCGGACCGGCCAGTGTGAAAGTTCTTTCCAAAGCCTCGAATTCAAGCGAGCGCCAGCGCCAGTCGGGAGCTTCGGGTTGCGGATAGGTTTTCCCCGGAACCACCGGAAATGAAATCGGGTCATTTATATCCTTAACATGGGTAAATGCCCGTTCGAGCAGGTATTTCGCCATCCCGATGTAATTTTGTTTAGACATTCCGGTAAACGGACTTTTTTCAAAATCGGGGTTTTCAACTTCAAATGCTCGTTTCATATCTGTTTTATTATCATTAATTTAATAAATACAAATATGACAAATAAGGAAGGTATCTGATTGATTGGATTTTTGCAACTGTTGGTATTTAATTAGCAAAGCCCCCTTCCCGTTTCCCCAAAGTGGTAAAGCCTGGGTTCGGTTTTTCATTGAACAAAAGAATAAAATCAAAAATATTATTTACAGAAAAGGATTAATGCTTAAAAAAGAAAGATTCCACCTTATTTTTTTTAAATAAGTTGGAATCCTTCAAAACATTGGTTTTTCCGCTCTCTACCTCGGGGACCGGGGAGGGGCTTATTTCTTCAATCCTGCCACCGCAAAATATGCGTTTTTAGGTTTGTGCTGACGATCGAAAAGCAGCGGGTAATTGGTGCGGCCACGCATCGGGAAATTATTTTTCCACGAAACATCGTCGCTGGCGCCCCAGAAAGTTACACGGTCAACTTTGTCGCGGTGTTTTAAAAGTATTTTGAAGATTTCCTCGTAACGTTTGGTCAGTTTATCGTCGATCTCCTTTGGTAGCCCGTCTTTATAAGGATTCAGTGTTTCCCTGTATTCGGCATTTGTTGAAATTTCAGCAGAACGTCCCCAATCGTAGGGCAGAACATCCACTTCGAGTTCGGTAATTGCAACACGTAAACCAGCGGCAGCATACATTTCGATGGCCTGTTCCCACAATTTCAAATCGGGCGAATCGAGATTGAGGTGTGCCTGCAATCCCATTCCATGGATTGGAACTCCTTTCTTTTTATATTCCTTCACCAGTTCGATGATAAAATCGCGGCGTTTTGGTTCTTCTTCGTTATAATCGTTGTAGATGAGTTCGCATTTGGGGTCGGCTTCGTGTGCCAGATGGAAAGCGCGTTCCATAAATTCCGGGCCGCAGATTTCGAGCCATTTGCTTTTGCGGAAACCATCCTCCGGAGTAATAGATTCATTTACCACATCCCACGAATGAACCCTTCCTTTGTAACGATCAACCACAGTTTGAATATGGGTTTCCATGCGTTTCATCAGCAACTCTTTGCTGGCCTGGTTTCCGTCGGGTCCAACAAAAATCTCGCGCGGAACCTGGCTGTGCCAAACCAAAACATGCCCCTGAACGTGCATTTTGTTCTTTTCAGCATATTCAATCAGCCGATCGGGTTCCTCGAATTTCCACTCATCTTCTTTTGGGTGAATCACTGCCCATTTCATCGCATTTTCCGATGTAACGCTGTTAAATTCGCGGGCAATCAAATCGCGCAATCCACTGTCCTCGCCCATTAAAGCGCGGCTTCCAATGGCGCACCCCATCAGGAAATCGTCTTTGTACAAATCTTTAAGTCCCATCTCGCTGGCCATTGCAAAAACCTTAGAACGTACAAGAGCAATCCCGGCCATCGAAATTGCTGTATTTCTGATAAAATTGCGACGGTTAATCGCAGAAGTAAATTTGTTGTTGGTTTCGGTAATTTTTGTCATTTCTTTCAAATATTAATTTTAGCGCGTTAAAGTTAAACTAATTGGAAAATTTTCGACTTGATCAGGTCGAATAAAAATACATGCTGAAATTCGGAGTGAAACTCCTGGTTCATAATTTTTTCGCCCAGGTTGAATTTTGTTGCTCCCCGCAACCGGTCGGTAGTGATTAAAAGCCAGTAGAAATTGAGCCTCTGTTTTTGATAAAGCCTCAACAGTTTTTCATCTTTTTTATGAATCGAACGACGGATATCGTCAACCACATCGTTAGATACGCCCAGGTTATTGGCACGTTCCCACGCGGATATTTCCATAACCGGGTGATTGACAATTAAAATTTCCTTCAAGCCTTTGGGAAGGTATTCAGAAGTAATATTTTCCCGGAAAAAACTTTCTTTCTTTTTATTTTTGACTGTATTCCTGATTAGATTGGCCGCTTGTACAGCAACTGCAATCTTTCTGTCTTCACCAATTGCCTCTTCGGAAAACAAGAACTTCACAAAAAGTTTAATTGCGGAATGTTGCTCGAATAATTCGCAGGAAACAGCAACAATCTCATCCCAAATCCTGATTTGGGCCAATTTTTCTTCGGAAAGATCGGCTTTATTAACCGGATTTAAACGGGTGAGTTCAATTCCAAGCTCGCGCCGGCTCCTCATTTTTACTATAAAATCGGGCGATTCGGAGGGAGAAAGTTTCCCCTTCGGAAATTCATCGTAACATTCGCGAAAGTAGTTAATAAGCAGTACTTCCAGTTGTTTTTTATCCGGCTGCATAAAAAAGCATTTTGCCGAAAATATAAAAAGAAAAACTCATATTCATATAAAAAGAAGTAATTTGGCCGGTACTTAATCGCATTAAAAATGAAGACATATTTTGTCCTTTCTCTTACAATTTTGCTGATAATTTTCACAGTTTTTCAAACAACAGCACAGCAGGAAAAATGGCAGGGCATTTGGAGCGGAAAACTTGATATTTCAGCCACAAAACTTGAAATTATTTTTGAAACCTGGAACGATGAGAACAACAATCCAACTGCAGTAATGGATGTTCCGATGCAGGGGACAAAAGATATTCAAACCACTGTTTTAAAGGCAGATACCGACAGCCTGGTTCTTTCCGTTCCAATGATTTTCGGGATTTTTAAAGGGGAATTTCTGAACGATACAACGATTAAGGGCGAATGGAAACAAAGCGGGATGACTTTCCCTTTAACACTTAAAAAATCAGAAATTACAACAGAACCAAAAAGGCCGCAAACTCCGCAAAAGCCATACCCCTACAACGAGGAAGAAGTGTTTTACGAAAATAAGGGTGTAGGTAATCAACTCGCCGGAACACTGACTTTTCCAACAAACGGCGAAAACTTTCCGGCGGTTATTCTGATTACAGGATCGGGGGCTCAGGACAGGGATGAAACTATTTTTGAGCACAAGCCTTTTTTGGTGATTGCGGATTTTTTAACCCGAAACGGGCTTGCAGTTTACGTGTTGATGACCGTGGAATTGGCGGCTCTGAAAGAAAAACCAGCGAAACAACAACCGAGGATTTTGCAGGCGATGTACTGGCAGGAATTGAATTTTTAAAAACCAGAAAAGAAATAAACCAGTTAAAAATAGGGTTGATTGGCCACAGCGAGGGCGGATTGATTGCCCCGATGGTTGCAACAAAATCCAAAGATGTTGCATTTGTTGTTCTGCTTGCCGGCCCGGGAATAGTTGGCGAACAAATATTATATGAACAAGGGAAACTAATTAATAAAGCTGCAGGAATGAATGACCAGCAGGCTCAACAAAACAAAAAAACACAGGAAGCTATTTTTAATATCGTACTCACTGAAACGGATTCAGTAAAAAGAATTGACCGGCTGCAAAAAACACTGACCAACGGAATGTATTTTATGATAAATGATGAACAAAAAGCCACAATTGACAACAAGATTAAAACCGTAAATAATGTCTGGTTCAAATTCTTTCTTCAATACGATCCTTATCCGGCACTTGTTAAATTGCAATGCCCTGTGCTGGCCTTAAACGGTGAAAAAGATTTGCAGGTACCACCAAAAGAAAATCTTGCTGCCATTGAAAAAGCGCTTACCGAAGGTGGAAATAAAAACTTCAAAACGATGGAAATTCCCGGTGTGAACCATCTTTTTCAAACCTGCGAAACTGGTGCAATTTCAGAATATGCACAAATTGAAGAGACCATTTCGCCGGCAGTTTTGGAAATTTTGAAGGATTGGATATTGGATATCGGAATAAAAAACTAATTTTAACCTGATTTACAAACCAATACATCTGTTATGAGAAGTGTTTTTATCCTTATTGCACTGATGGCATATTCTGTGACAAGTTTTTGCCAGATAAGTCCGGCTGTTAAATTCAGCGTTGGATATCCTTACGTTCTTGATGAAGATGACAGCGAAGCCCCAGACTTTCACACTGTTTCAACCAATATTCCTACTTTTTCGATTGAAAAACCTTTCCCGGTTGAAATCAGGTTAAAACCAAGAATGAGCATCAATCCGGGGCTGGCCTGGCATTTATTTAAAGAACATGAAGTCAGGGGCGACCAAATTGATGGGAAAGATTTCAAGTTAAACCATCAATCTTTCAACGGTTATGTAAAAGTTCTTTACCAGGCAAAATTCCGGGGCAAAACCGAGGCTTTTATTTATGGCGGAGCCGTTGGCGGAATGCATTTTATAACAAAAACAAAAGGCACAAAAATAACATACGGGTTAAACCAGGAAATGCCTTTGGTTATAGTTGATGTAAACGAAAACGGCAAGGATTTTTTCGAAATGTTTTATTATGGCGCTATGCTTGGTTTTCAGCCCAATGCCAAAAAATATAATTTTATTAAACCATCATTCGAAGTCTCCTTTTTCCCACAATTCATATCTAAGCCTAACGAAGTTGTGCCGATAAACTACAACGAAATTAACATGATCCAGTTCTCTGCATTTCTTGGTTTTCGGATAAAATAAAACTTATTTTGCACCTTGTTTAATTTGCAGGGTTTGCCAATCTGATTTTTGATAATGAAACTATTTTTTTTGTTACTGGTTTTAATTTTGTTTGCTGTCAATTGCCAATCGCAAATTCTTAACAGCAGTAACCTGCCCATTGTCATAATTAATACCGATATCAACCCAAATACCGGACGGCCAAACGAAATTCCGGACGAACCTAAAATTGGCGCAACCATGAAAATTATATACAGGCCCGATGGTTCCAGAAATTATTTAACAGACCAAAACAATCCTTATTTTCTGAATTATAATGGAAGGATTGCCATTGAGAAAAGGGGCTCTTCATCTCAAACTCTTCCCAAAAAACCTTATGGCCTTACCACACTTAAAGAGGACAAAGTAACCAACAACAATGTCAGCATTTTGGGAATGCCAAAAGAAAACGACTGGGTTTTGAATTCGCTGGCGTTTGACCCTTCCCTTATCAGAAATTACCTATCTTATGATTTATCAAGGAGCATGGGAAATTACGCAGCAAGAGGCGTGTACTGCGAGGTTGTGATTAACGGCGACTACAAAGGCCTGTACATTTTTATGGAAAAACTGAAAATTGACAATGAGCGGATCAATATTGTGAAAATGAACAATACCGACAACACATTGCCTGATTTATCAGGCGGTTATATTACAAAAGCCGATAAAACCACAGGCGGTGACCCCGTTGCATGGACTATGCAATCATACAACGGAGCAACTGACTATTTGCATGACAGCCCGAAACCTGCTGAAATTACTTCGCAGCAAAATAATTACATTCGCAATCAGTTTACACTTTTACAAAATGCAGCAACCGCGCAAAATGCCTCGATTGTAAATGGGTTCCCTTCAATAATCGATATACCCTCTTTTGTCGATTTCATGATAATCAACGAACTGGCTTCAAATGCCGATGCTTACCAGTACAGTACCTATTTTCACAAGGACAGGAATGGAAAATTAAGGGCAGGTCCGGTGTGGGATTTCGATTTAACGTATGGCAACGATTTATTTCACTGGGGCTTCAACCGAAGCTATTACTATGTTTGGCAATTCGATAACGGGGATAATACTGGGTCGAAGTTTTGGCGAGATTTATATAATAACCCAACCTTTAAATGCTATCTTTCAAAACGTTGGCAGGAACTGATTTCTGAAAACAGGCCATTAAATTACAACTTAATCGCAGAAAGAATAGACCGGTTTGTTAATTTGATTTCAGAAGCTGCTGTAAGGGAAAACATGCGATGGGGCACTGTTCCAAACCAACCCAGAGAAATTACCAACATGAAATTATGGCTTCAAAACCGGATTAACTGGTTAAACGGAAGATTAAGCAATTACACGGCCTGTGCAAATCCCGTAATTCCGCCACTTGTTATTTCGAAAATCAATTATCATCCAATGCCTTCCGGTAATTTTGAAAGCGATAATCTGGAATTTATCGAGATAACCAATAATGGCAACCAAACTGTTAACTTAACCGGGTTCTATTTCAGCGAACTGGGAATTTCGTATCAGTTTCCGGCAAACTCCTCTGTTAGAGGCGGTGATAAATTAATTCTTGCTGGCAACGAAAAGTCATTTTTGCAATATTATGGTTCAATTCCATTTGGCAAATTCACCAGAGATTTATCAAATAAATCGGAAAAAATTGTGCTTGCCGATGCTTTTGGAAATATAATTGATTCTGTAAGATATCAGGACAGTTTGCCATGGCCTGTTGAAGCCGATGGCGGCGGTTATTTCCTGCATTTGGCAGATATTAATTCAGACAACAGCCTGGCTGCCAACTGGACTATTGCTTCAAATCTTTCGGTAGGTGTAAAAACCAACCCGTTTGAAACAGTAGTGAATGTTTATCCCAATCCTGCCATGTCGATGATTAACATTGAAAGTAAACAAATTCAAATTAATTCATTTGAAATATTCGACATCAGTGGAAGAAAGCTGAAAGCCGGCACAGAAGTAAGTTTAAACCTTGTTTTTGTTGATATTTCTAAATTTTTACCCGCTGTTTATCTGGTAAAAATCCATTTAAACAATGGTGAATACTTTATTAAAAAATTTAGCAAAATCAACTAAAGCATCATAAAAAAAGCCACCCGAATAAACAGGCAGCTTTTTTTAAAATATTATCTTTTCAATTACACATTAAGCGAATAACGGTCGAATGCGGTAATTGTTAGTCCTTTTTCGTTTTGAGACAAATAATCTTTGACCGTAATTTTACCATCCTTTACAAAAGTCTGGTTTAAGAGTGTCGATTCCTGGAAGAATTTCTGGAGTGCACCCTGTGCAATTTTATCGAGCATGGCTTCGGGTTTGCCTTCCAAACGGAATTTTTCTTTAGCAATTGAAAGTTCTTTTTCAATGGTTGCGGCAGGAACTGAATCTTTGTCAACAGCTACCGGGGCCATTGCAGCAACCTGCATGGCCACATCTTTTGTAAGCTGCAAATCAACTCCTGCTTTATTAAAACCAACCAGTGTAGCCAGTTTGTTACCAGGGTGAATATATCCTGCAACAGTTTCAGCATTGATTTTGCTGTAATACGAA
>JBBIVS010000170.1:0-1386 GCA_037439605.1 Draconibacterium sp.
TTACTGCTGCAACATTAATCGGGCTGTTTTACAGTGCCGAAAAAAATGTTGACAGGCATTTTGCCGGGTACAAAAATATTTACCGGCTTTACGATGCCAAAAACAGCAAATCGGGCCTCGACTACAAACTGAATCCTGTGCTTGCCGAAAACTATCCCGATATCAAACAAACCTGTCCGCTCGGATTTTCCTATTACCCTGTTACGCTGAAAGACCCCGAAACAAAGAATTTTGTGCGTGCTGAATATATTGTTTCGACTAACAACAGCTTTTTCGATGTTTTTTCTGTGAAAATTTTGTCGGGAATGGAAAATCAGCCATTCAGTCAGCAAAATTCGGCAGTTTTAACGGAGTCGCTTGCAAAGAAACTTTTTGATGATAAAAATCCGCTCGGAAAGACAATCACCCAGGAATTCTTTACTGCAACGGTTACTGCTGTGATGGAAGACCTCCCGAAAAACTCAAGTTTTAAGGTAGAAATGCTGCTGAACAGCGAAAACAAAGACTTTCAGATGTCGCAGGAGTGCGATAACGGCGTTTGCATTTACCCGGTTGAACATGTGATTTTGCTGAAAAACGGAGTTCAGCCCGACGACCTTGCAGAAAACCTCAACGCATCCATCAAACAATTCAACACAACAACCGACAGCCTTGCCTTGCAAAATTTTTCTGACATTTATCTTTCAACAAAGGATATGGGTTGGTCTGACGACCATTTCAAAGGCAACTCAAAAATGCTGTTCATCTTTTTAGCCATCGGCATTCTGATTATCATTCTTTCAAGCATCAATTATCTCAACTATTCGGTTTCGATGCAGTATGCCAAAATGAAGGAAATCGGCATCAACAAAACCAATGGTGCGGAAAGAATTCATTTGCTGGCCGATTCGCTCATCGAGGTTTCGCTGGGTATTTTTATTGCACTGGTTTTTTCGGTTATGCTGGTTGCAGTGCTTTTACCGTTAACCGGGGTTTTATTTGGTAAGGAAATCCATTTATCCGATGTCAATCTTTATCAGCTTTTGCCGGTTGTTGTTGCTGTGGTTGCAGGTATTATATTGCTGAACAGCCTCGCTCCCATTTATATTTTATCGAAGTTTAATATTTCTGATTTCCTGTCGGGCGGACGAAAAAGAACCGGCAAACAGTGGGGAAAACAAGCCATGCTCACTTTTCAGCTTACAGTTTCAATTGCACTGATTGCCGTGGTGATGCTGATATATAAACAGCTTCAGTTTGTAAAGTATCACGACCTCGGGTTTAACAAAGAACACCTTGTCAGAATGGAGCTTCCCTTTAAATTTCAGAACCAAAAAGCGCTGAAAAATGAGGTTGCCAAACTTCCGTTTGTAAGCGGCAGCGCTTTGAGCAACGGATATCCGGGGC
>JBBIVS010000170.1:1396-6296 GCA_037439605.1 Draconibacterium sp.
TGTCGATGGGCAGCGGTGTGGAAGGTGATGAATTTTCAGTACAATGCATTTTTGTATCAGAAGATTTTCTGCAAACTTTTGGCATTAATTTAACTGATGGACGGGGATTTATGTCAGGCGATAAAGACCGCGCCTGCCTGATGAATGAAGCCGCAATGAAGCGTTTTGGCTGGGACAATGTTGTGGGCAAAAAGTATAAAAATGGTCGCGACGGCGGATACGATGTGGTGGGAGTGGTTAACAATTTTAATGTACACTCGCTACACTCCGAAATGACCCCGGTTGCGCTTATTTATGAACCCGACAGGGAATTCAACACACTGTCCCTTCGGCTGATGCCCGGAGATATCAGCAATCAAATTGCCGGATTGCGTAAAGTCTGGAAAAACCTGCTCCCGGATGAACCGATGGAATTTGCATTTTACGACACCCAGTTTCAGGCCATGTACGAAAAAGAAGACAAGCTGGCCAAGTCAATCACCTTCTTTTCAATTATTGCGCTTGTACTCACCTGCATGGGCATCCTTGGGCAGATATTTATGATTAGCCTGAACCGCACTAAAGAAATCGGCATTCGCAAAGTAAATGGTGCAAACATTTCCGAAATTTTGGCTATGCTGAACAAAGACTTTGTAAAATGGGTCGCCGTCGCCTTTGTAATTGCCACTCCAGTTGCCTGGTTTGCCATGCACAAATGGCTTGAAAGCTTTGCCTACAAAACCACTTTAAGCTGGTGGATTTTTGCGCTGGCAGGTGTTTTGGCGCTCGGAATTGCACTGCTTACCGTTAGCTGGCAAAGCTGGCGGGCTGCTACGCGAAACCCGGTGGAGGCGTTGAGGTATGAATAGAAAGCCCCACCCAGACCCTCCCCGAAAGGGAGGGCTTAAAAAGTAAAGTATAAATTAATGAAAATTGAAATATACTGCAAAAGTCTCCCACGCGGGGAGATTTAGAGGGGCTTTTAAAGTTCCGGCATTTTTTCTAATATTACTCTGCTAATTAAAAACTGTTTCAATGTTTAAAATCATTTTTCTCTCTGCTGTAAGAAGCCTGTTGAAATACAGACAGATGAGCCTCATCAACCTGCTTGGTCTTGTTCTAGGGCTCACCTCGTTTTTGTTTGTTGTGAGGTACGTTGTTTATGAATTTTCATTCGATTCGTTTTTCGAAAAACCCGGAAATGTGTACCGCATCAACTGGAAAGTAACCAAACAGGGCGAAACCATTTACAACGGAGCAAAATCGCCGCGGGGTTTGTTTTACGCCATCAGGGAAGAAATTCCTGAAGTTGAGGCAAATGGCTGTGCCTATTTCGAGAAATGCCAGGTTTTATTCGAAGATACATATTATGCCAACCAGGATATTTTATGGGTTTCGGAAGATTTTGAAAATGTTTTTCCTTTGGAAATGGTTGAAGGAGTTGCTGATTATTCAAAACCTCGATTGGGTATAATTTCTGAAACTGCCGCCAAAGCGCTTTTTCATGGCAAAGATCCGGTTGGTAAAATAATGATCGTAAACGGTGAAATGAACATCGAAATAACCGGAGTTTTTAAGGATTTACCTTCAAATACTCATTTAACAGCTCAGTATTTTGTTTCGTACAAAACCTGGATAGAAATGGGTATTATGAACGACAGGGCCGACTGGAGAGGTGGTGGCTGGTGGAATTATATCCGGTTAAAAGATGGTTCATCGCCCGAACAAACCCTGGCTAAAATTAACGGCTTTACCAATGCTTACATGGGTTTTCTGGCAAACGATAACCGGAAAGCTTCTTTTTCGCTTCAGCCATTAAACGATCTTCATTACATCAAAGGTATCGAAGGCGAAATGGGAGCCATAACAAATTACTCTTCGCTGATGAACCTCGTTATCGTTTCGCTTTTTATGATGTTTATTGCCTGGATAAATTATGTGAACCTTTCGGCGGCTCATGCACAAACCAGATCGCTGCAAATCAGTATGCGTAAACTTGTTGGGGCAACAAACCTGCATGTCTGGCATCAATCGCTGGCCGAAAGTGTTATTTTAAACTTCTCAGCGCTTGTGGTATCATTCATTTTATACCTGATTTTCAAAAATCCGATAGCCCGTCTTTTTAATATTCCGTTGGAACAGGCCTATCTTCCGGCAGGTTATATTTTATTGGTATTGTTGACATTGGTAATTGCCGGAGTTCTTTTTTCGAGCATTTATTATGCCATTGTTTTAACCCGTATGAATTATGTTTCCGAACAAAATAAAGTTACAGGCGGAAAATTTAAACGCGGACTGGTTATTTTTCAAATGGCGCTTTCCATCGTTTTCCTGGTCAGTACAATTATGGTTTACAAACAAATTTCGTTTATGAAAAACAAGGATTTGGGTATCGAACTCGATGGTGTGATTTTATGTACAGGGCCTGCCTCATTAAATCCTGATCCACAGAAACGTCAGAAATACCAGGCATTTAAAAACGAAGTTCTCAGTCTGGCAGGTTTCGAATCGGTAACTTTTAACCTTTTTGTTCCGGGTGTTGAACCTTCGGGACTGGGATACACAGAGTATCATAACCCGGTAAAGGGCGTAGTTCCCGGGGTTGTTTTTTGGGAAAACAATGCAGATGAAGGTTTTATAAATACCTATAAAGTTAACCTGCTGGCGGGTAAAAATTTCGGTTTGGCACCTGAACAGAATTTTAACGATGTAATTATAAACGAAACCGCACTGAAGGAATTGGGGTTTGAAAACCCAGAAGAGGCGATCGGCAGATGGATTTTTCGCGGAGGTAACGATACTACGCGTTTCGAAATAATCGGGGTGGCCGCCGATTTTCATAACGAAGGATTGCAAAAACCAATTTACCCGATTATTTGGAACAATAACTACCCCCGCGAATTTGGTTATTTTGCAATCCGAGCAAATACAAAAGATATTTCGAATTCAATTGCCCAACTCAAAACCATCTGGGAAAAACATTATACCAAAGACAAATTCGATTTTGTTTTTGCAGATCAGCAGTTTAACCAGCAATATGAATCTGAAACCCGCTACAGCAGGTTTTATCTGTGGCTCACCCTGCTTTCAATCAGCATTGCTTCAATTGGATTGTACGGGCTGATTCTTTTCTACCTTGTAAAACGCGAAAAGGAAATCGGTATCCGGAAAATAAACGGGGCAACCATTGTACAGGTAATGAACCTGTTAAATACAGAAATCACCAAATGGGTTGCAATTGCATTTGTTATTGCAGTGCCGGTTGCATGGTACGCCATGTACAAATGGCTGCAGAATTTTGCATTTAAAACAAATTTAAACTGGTTTATTTTTATTGCCTGCGGATTTGTTGTTCTTTTCATCGCCCTTCTTACAGTTTCATATCAGTCGTGGAAAGCAGCCACTAAAAACCCGGTTGAAAGTTTGAGGTATGAATAACAAAATCCGGGAAATTATTAATGGTTTTGTGTTGAAGAAAGAAAGCTTTTAAGAGAAATAGAAAATTAATAAAAGTTAATCTTTTTGTTATGCAAGACAGAAAATGTTTTTACTGAAACAGGAGTCTATTTTGCTATTTTCTCAACAGCAATTTTAATTCTTTCAATGGTTTCTTCTTTCCCCAATATTTCGCAGATTTTAAACAAATCAGGTCCAACATTTCCACCAACCAGGCACAGCCTGAGAGGATTCATCACAGCTCCGAAATTCCAGCCTTTATCATTCATGAATTCCGAAAATGCCTCTTTTATTTTTGCCTGCTCCCAGGTTTCAACTGTTTCAAAAACAGTACATATCTCTGTTAACTGTCCCTGAGTTTCGGGCAGCCAGCGTTTTTCAATGGTTTTGGCATCGTAGCTTTTGGGTGTTTCGAAAAAGTAGTACCCCTGCTCCCACAACTGTGGCACAAATTCGCAGCGTTCTTTTATTTCGACAATCACTTTTGCCACAAGTACGTCGCTTACGGAAATACCTTTTTCAACTAAAACAGGTTGAAACAAAGTTGTCAGTTCCTGTTCGGTTTTTTGCTGAAAATAATGGCGGTTGAACCATTTTGCCTTTTCAGGGTCGAAACGCGAACCCGATTTTACCACCCTTTCGAGGCTGAAAACAGGTGCCAGTTCTTCGAGCGAGAAAAATTCCTGTTCGGTTCCGGGGTTCCAGCCCAGCAAAGCCAGCAGGTTGATAAATGCTTCGGGGAAATATCCGTCTTCACGGTAGCCGTGAAAAACTTCGCCCGAAGCCGGATCGTTCCATAATAACGGGAATACCGGGAATCCCATTTTGTCGCCGTCACGTTTGCTCAGCTTTCCTTTACCCACCGGTTTCAAAATGAGCGGCAGGTGAGCAAACCGGGGACGGGTTTCCCAGCCCAAAGCACGGTAAAGCAAAACATGCAGCGGCATTGACGAAAGCCACTCTTCGCCACGGATTACATGTGTAATTTCCATCAGGTGGTCATCAACAACGTTGGCCAGGTGGTAGGTTGGCATTCCATCCCACTTGTAAATCACCTTGTCGTCGAGTACCGAGGTATTAAAAGTTACTTCGCCTCGGATGATATCATTTTCTGTAACATCAGTATCTTCAGGCATTCTGAAACGAACTACAAAATGCTCGCCTGCCTTAAGTTTTGCCTCAACTTCTTCTTTCGACAGAGTGATTGAATTGCATAGTGCGCCGCGGGTTTGAATTCCATACGAAAATACATCGCCTTTTTGTTCAGCTTCCAACCTCAGTTTTTCAAGTTCCTCAGGCGTATCGAATGCATAATAGGCCCAGCCCGATTCAAGTAACTGATCAGAATATTGTTTATACAGGTGTTTGCGTTCGCTTTGCCGGTAAGGGCCGTAATTTCCACCAACTCCGGGACCTTCGTCAAAATGCAATCCGCACCAGTTCAAACTTTCAATTATATATTCTT
>JBBIVS010000170.1:6306-7641 GCA_037439605.1 Draconibacterium sp.
GGCGCCTGGAACAAAACGGTTTTGGTCGGTGTCTTCGATACGCAGCAGAAAATCGCCGCCATGTTTTTTGGCAAACAGGTAATTAAACAATGCTGTGCGCACCCCGCCCATGTGCAGCGGCCCTGTAGGACTTGGTGCAAAACGCACTCTTACTTTTCGGTCAGTCATCTGAACTTTTTTTGAATTTGCCGCAAAGATAAAAGAAAATGCAGGAATGCATGAATGCGTGATTGCATGAATGGGAAAAAAGAAAATTGAAGAAGATTTTAGTATTTATTTACCCACGGGTTTTGGGATATCTAATTGGTTGCAAATCAATTCACACAAATAATCATCGATTTCAGAATGTCTGGGGATAACGGTTCTTTTGCCATTACTGTGATTCATATATTTATCGTGTGCACCACCATGTTTAATAAAACCACAATTATGCTGATTCAGATATTGAATGAATTTGGACCTTTACATTTCAAGAATTATGCAAAAACAATTTCTTCCTCAGCAAGCATTTCTCCTTTAAGTATATATTGCTCCCTAACATCTTCTAGGTACATTTCAAGTGCTTCCTTAATATTTTCACGTAGTTCTTCATTGTTTTTCCCTTGCGTGAAAACCTCCGTAAGTTCTTTTAACTGACCAACCAAATAACCACTGTTTCCCTTCTTGATAACCAATGTAAGTTTCATATTGTAAACTTTTTCACAAAAATAAGTAAAATAACCTGTTATTCTATCAAAGTCGCATTTCTGCTTTTTGTCACAGATTTATTAACTCACTTTTAATTACTTTGTCTCATTCTAATATTCAAGATTCTAACATTATAATATTCCAAAATATGTACGGAAAAATTAAACAAGACCTGCAAAATACCCTCGAAGAACTGAAACAACAGGGTTTATATAAAACCGAGCGGATTATTACATCGTCGCAAAGTTCCGAAATCGAGGTTAACGGAAAAACCGTTCTGAATTTCTGCGCAAACAATTATCTCGGTTTGGCCAATCATCCCGAAGTTGTGAAAGCCGCTCAGGAAGTGATGAACAACTGGGGGTTCGGACTTTCGTCGGTGCGGTTTATTTGCGGCACACAGCAAATTCACAAAGAGTTGGAAAACAAGGTTTCCGAATTTCTCGGAACAGAGGACACCATCTTGTACTGCGCCTGTTTCGATGCCAATGGCGGAGTTTTTGAGCCGTTACTTGGAGAAGATTCAGCTATCATTTCCGATGAACTGAACCACGCTTCCATTATTGATGGGGTTCGGCTTTGCAAGGCACAGCGTTTCCGTTACAAACATTCGGATATGGCGGAACTGGAGCAGTGTCTGAAAGATTC
>JBBIVS010000171.1:0-7616 GCA_037439605.1 Draconibacterium sp.
TCGAAACTTCAGCCATACCATGCCAACCCATTCCTTTCTGAATTTGTATTCTGGGATCAGTGGAGCAACAGTTTTGGCGAACTTGCCAACCCTGGAAATCAACCGCTTGATTTAAGCAATTATATGATTGCATGCGCATGGAATGTATCACCTTCAAGTGTAATTACATCCAGAATGCTGCCTACCGAATGGCTCGACCGTTATGACAAATATGTTCCGGGTTACAAATGGGTGAACGAAGCTCAATGGAGCATCACACCGGGTATTCTGCAGCAGGATTTAAGTGTAAACGCCATAGTGATGCCTGGCGATGTTTTTGCATTTGGCGGAATTTGGGTTGATAATCAGACTTCTCCTTCATGGTTGCCAAATTACAAGTGGCCTGTTCCCGATCAGTTGGATATTCAGTTCAACATGTTTACGAACAATTCCAATAAAAAATGGTTCCCGAAAGGATATACAAATCCATGGGGAGAAAGAATAAGTGGAAATGGTTCACCAATACGTAAATGGTCGAATTCAAGCTGGTATATGTTCAAAATACTGAACGACTCAATTCAGAGGGGGTTAAAACCAGCCAACAATCCGAATGATTTTCAGTTAATCGAAACATGGTCAATGGCTTCGACCACCGACTGGAGAATTGGCGGAAAAGCGGCAGCCATGATTACCAACTGGATGAGAAAACCACACATTTACAAAGGCAACACTGGCTTTGAAACCAATGGTTCTTTTGGAAGCAGTCCTGAAACAAGCGAATGGAATTTTACAGACCAGCCTTACTGGCAGAAACGTAATGCCGGCTGGCCTTTGGAAATACTGAATGTTGGGAACGATATTGGTCAGCACTTTATGAACGAACCAACCCAATACAAATCAACAGTTTCATCCATTGTTTACAAAGTAAGCGAAGGTTACTCAATGAAAGAAACCATCAGGGGACTGACCACAGGTACAACCGTTGCCAACTTTTTTGGAGGGATAACCAAAGCCAACGCAAAACAAACGTTAAAAGTGAAAAGAGGCAATGTTGAATTGGCAATGGCTGACGCAGTTGCATTGAATGATGTTCTGGAAGTAATGTCCGCCGACAGTGTTAATACTACTAAATATGTACTTAACGTAACCAACGAAGGGTTAAGTTCTAACGCCGTGTTAACATCAGCACGTTACACCATTACTGTTGATCAGCAGCCAAAAAGCGCATCGGCAACAGAAGCAACACCGGGTGCAGGTACAGTTAAAGGTGTTGAGTATGGTACAGCTTTGCGTACAGTTTTGGCCAATATTAATGTTCCCGTTGGAGCAAATCTCACTGTTATTGATGGCAAGGGTGCTTATGTTCCGCTTAAAACATTGAATTTTGACACTACTTATGTAAATGTAACCGTAAACGGCAATATCTATTTGAATGTTGTTGCTGAAAACGGCGTAACCACAATCAACTACCAGTTGGTCCCATCAACTTCAGCAAGCGATGCATTCCTGTTGTCGGATGTGTACGATGTCCTGCAAAGAGATTTCCTGATTCGCTATGTACCTACCGGAACAAATGTAAGTACCTTAATGTCGAATTTGGTACCATCAGGAAATGCAAAGATGAAATTAGTCAACAAAATGGGACAGGAAAGACTGAACGGCAGTGTTGCAGACGATGATAAAGTGGTTGTAACTTCGGCCAATGGTCAGGTTACCAGGACCTATTACATTGCAAAACTTGCCAGTGCAGCATCTCCATCTGTAACTTATCTGGCCTACATTTTATCTTCAATTTATGGTGTTGACCAGGTTGCATACAAAGTAGCCGGAGTGGCAGGCAATGAAACAGTTTCTGCATTCCTTGCCAAAATTTCCGCAGCGCCAGGTGCAACAGCTTATGTTGTTAAAAAGGATGGATCTGTAAAAACCACAGGCGATATTGACGGCGGCGACATGGTTAAAGTGGTTTCCGCAGACGGTAAAATGAATGTATTCTACACCTTTGGCCCGCTTACATCAGCAGATGCACTGCTGGCTAACGACATCCAGTTGTATCCGAACCCAACCAACGGCGAAATCAACGTCAGTGGTTTGAAAGCCGGATACCGCGTTCAGGTTTACAATTCAGTGGGCGCAGCAATTCGCGACATCAATGTTCAGAACAGCATTGAAAGAATTTCGCTGAGAAACCAGCCAGCCGGAATGTACATGATCGTTGTAAGCGACAACAACAAAATGTTGGGTCGTTACAAAGCGATGAAACAATAATTTGTTTGAATTCTTAGATATAAAAAAAGGCCTGCGTTTGCAGGCCTTTTTTTATTGGTGAGAAAATCTTTTTTAAAACCAGCACCAGTCTTCATACTGGTGACATCTCAAAACCAGCACCGGCCTTCAGGCTGGTGTGACCAAGCGCAACCTATCGCTCCCGGCTTTAGCCATTAATTCCTGAAAACCATTTTTCAATTTTTCAACCCAACTTTTTTTATTATTTTCGCTTTTTTACAAAACCAGCGAAATAGATAAACCATGAAACAATTCAAACTCAGAATATATTTATTTTTTCCGGCATTTTTGATATCCTTCGTCCTCTCAGCTCAAATTTCGCCACAAGAAGCCATCAAACAAATGCAAAAAGGCATTAACCTTGGCAACACGCACGAGCCGCCTACCGAAGCCGGATGGAACAACCCGAAAGCCCAGGAATATTATTTCGATTTGTACAAAGCGGCCGGTTTCGATTGTGTGCGTATTCCGGTTCGATATGATGGTTACACAGGTAAAACCCCACCCTACAAAATAAGCGACTACTGGCTAAACCGCATCGAAGAGGTTGCCGAATGGGGCCTGAAGCGTGGTTTGTTCATTGTAATTAACACCCATCACGACGACTGGATTAAAAGCAGTTACACCGATGCCAACAAAGCCCGTTTCGACAGCATCTGGTCGCAAATTGCGGTTAAATTCAAAGACAAACCGGAAAAACTCATTTTTGAAATCATCAACGAACCCCACGGGTTGACCAAAATCCAGAACGACGATTTACATGCCAGGGTTTTATCCATCATCCGAAAGACCAATCCCACACGGCTGGTCATTTTTCAGGGGCACAACTGGGGTGGCTCCGACGAGCTGATTACCGCCGCCATTCCCAACGACCCATACGTGTTTGGCTCATTTCATTCTTACGACCCATATCTGTTTGGCCTCGAAGGACAAGGAACATGGGGAACAGCTTCCGACTACAATCAGCTTGAAAATAAATTCAAGACTGTTTACAATTGGTCGGTCAAAAACAATATTCCGGTTTTTTTAGGCGAATTTGGTTCTCTCAGTAAATGCGAATTCAACTCCAGAATGCGTCATTACCGCGCTTATGTTGAGCTGTCGCAAAAATACGGGTTTGCCTGCATGGCATGGGACGATGGCGGCGATTTCCGCATTATGGAACGCCAGCAAAAATCGTGGAACGAACTCAAGGATATTTTAATTTATACCTCAGCAAAATCACCTGTTCCATCTGTAAAGGTTTTCCGCGATTCCATTATTTTACTGAACTGGGTAAACAGGGTGTCTGATAACGACAGCATAATTATTCAGCGCCGCACCGGTTCATCGCAGAATTACATCAATCTGGCCAAATTAAAATCCGATGCAATCGCTTTCGAAGATGTTAAGCCTGCCATGAACCAAACTTACACCTACCGGGTTATTGCGCATTACCACGACACAACCGGATTATATTCACAGCCCGTTCAGGTTTTCTTCCCAGCCTGGGTAAAACCAATTAGGACTCCTTATTTGGGCGTTCCGAAGGAAATTCCGGGAACAGTTGAGGCCGAAGATTATGACAAAGGCGGCCAGGATTTTACCTATTACGATATGGATTCAAAGAACGTAACCGGATTGTACCGCCCCGATGAAGCAGTGGATATTTTTAGCCGGCTCGGCCTCGGTTATCACGTTGGCAATGCAATTGAAGGCGAATGGTACGAATATTCGGTGGATGTGAAATCCAAAGGGATGTACACAATAACTGCCCATTTGGCAACACTTAATGGCGGTGGAAAATTTCAGGTTACAATAGATAAGGTTCAATCGGAAATTATTACCGTAACAAGCACTAACAGCAACCTTACCACAAGGCCATTTTCTACCGAAATGTATTTGTATCCGGGGAATCAAATCATGCGTTTTACGGTAATTGCCAATCCCTTGTTCAATATCGACAAGTTCGAGTTTGTAATGCAAACCACGAACACTGCGATGCAGGCAGAAAAACAAAAACCCTTCAGTTTAACCCAAACTTCTGCCGGGTTAAGGATTGTGCAAAAACACAATCAAAATCCTGAAACCATTAATTTGTTTTCGGTTACCGGAACCTTAATAAGAACCATAAAAAATCCGGGCAATACTGAGGTAATTCAAACCACCGGGTTACCAACCGGAGTTTACATTGTTGAAGCAATAAACTATACCAGCCGTTTTTCAGAAAAAGTAGTAATCAATCCATTTTAATTTCAGTAAATGACAAAGATTTTGAGAATAACCTTTATCCTCCTGGTTGCCCTTAAAACCATAGACGCACAACCTGTGCTGGTAACTGTGGATGCCGGCAATGCAAAACGTCCGGTTTCGCCATATATTTTTGGTAAAAACAATGTGTTGCCAAACACTTTTTTAAGCGGTTCGAATGCCGAAGTAAACAAAGCAAACGAGGCAGGAATCAGATTTGTGAGGCAGGGTGGCGGGAACAACAGCACCAAATACAACTGGAGGCTGAAACTGTCGAGCCACCCCGACTGGTACAACAATGTTTACGCCAACAACTGGGATGCTGCTGCCAAAAATCTCACCGACAAAATGCCGGGTGTTCAGGGAATGTGGTCGTTTCAACTTCTGGGAAAAGTGGCTGCAAGCACCGGGCACAATTTCGGCGACTGGAACTACAACGGATCGAAATGGTGGGATGGCGTTCATCAAAACCTTGCCGGTGGCGGAGTTGTAAATCCTGCCGGAGGAAGCAAGGCACTGGTGGAAGGAAACCCTGATTTGTACCTGAAAGACTGGCCCGCCGACTCAACGGTTGGCATTCTCGACAAATGGTTTGGCAAAGGCGGCTTAGGCTACGATACCACCTGGTACCGTTACTGGAGCATGGACAATGAACCTGAAATATGGAACGGAACCCACGACGATGTAATGAAAACACAAATTCCGGCCGAGGAATTTATGCAGTTGTACTTTAAGGTGGCAAAGGCTGCGCGGGCAAAATTTCCGGGCATCAAACTTTCAGGGCCCGTGCCCGCTAACGAGTGGCAGTGGTACCGATACGGCAGCGATGCTATTTTATACAAGGGAAAAAGATATTGCTGGCTCGAATATTTTATCCTTCGCATTGCGGAAGAAGAAAAAGAAACCGGTATTAAACTGCTTGATATTCTTGATATTCATTATTATCCATCATCGTCAAAAGCGGAGGATTTGGTTCAGTTTTACCGCGTATTTTTCGACCGCAATTATGTTTATCCCGAAGCAAACGGAGTGAAAACCGTAAATGGCGGGTGGGACAACAGCATCAATAAGGAATACATTTTAGGACGGTGCTCCGACTGGCTAAAAAAATACATGGGAGAAAACCACACCGTAAAATTCGGGGTGACAGAGAGTGGGTTAAATACCAGCGACGCCAATGTTTATGCCTCGTGGTATGCCTCAACCATTGGCGAGTTTATGAAAAATGGCGTAGAGATATTCACTCCGTGGGACTGGAAACCGGGAATGTGGGAAACTGTGCACCTTTTCAGCCGTTATTCGAAACCATTTTTTGTTAATGCAACCTCAACTCAGGAAACTTATGTTTCGGCCTACCCAACACTGAATGCAAATTCCGATTCGATGACTATTTTCCTCATCAACCGGCACACCACACAAACCAGAGATATTCAGCTCGATGTGCGTAATTTTATCATTAAAAACGAACCCATTTATCTTTACTCACTGTCGAAACTTCCAACTAACGAAACATTTGTTTCCCGCACACAAAACGCGCTGAAGAAAAAACAAATTGATAAACCAGAATATCATATTTCTGTTCAACTCGAACCGCTTTCGGTTAATGCAATTGTTTTGAAAGCGGCATCAACTTCGGTAAAACCAGTTCAAACTAAAGATTTTGGGTTAAAAGTTTTTCCAAATCCAGCTTCTCGTAAAATCAATATCGAATTTATTTTGAATGATAATGATCCGGTAAATATCGAATTGTTCAACAGCAGCGGGCAAAACCTGAAAACATTTTCCGGCTTACAAACATTTGCAGGTAAAAATCAAATTGAATGTGATTTATCGAAGTATTCAAGTGGAATATACTGGATAACCCTTCGCACCGAATCGGTTATGGAAACAATAAAATTCATTCTAAACCAAAAATAGATGATTGCAATAAATGTAAATAAGGTTAATAAGGTAGTTTTTGCTTGTTGATAATAGGCTACTAAGGTAAAAGAAGAAAAAAATTGGTTTTTTAAACCGCTAGAAAGAAATAGGCTGAAGATAAAATGAGGATTTAAAATTTTATAAATAAATCGAATGACAGACAAATTATTAAAATATTCTTCAAACCTTATTTTACGGTTTTACACCTTAGTAGCCGGTGAGTTTGCGATATTAAAATCAACCTTATTTACCTTATTACAGAGAATATAAAAATTACATATAAACCAACTTAAAAACGAATAAAAATGAAACTAAAAAACTTACTTCTTACGGCAGCAATATTACTGATTGCGCTCATGTTTGTTAACGCCCAACCTGTAAAAAACAACGGAAAGCTTTCGGTAAAAGGAACTTTTCTGGTCAACGAAAAAGGCGAGGAAATCGTTTTACGCGGCGTTAGTTACGGATGGCACAACTGGTGGCCCAGGTTTTACAACAAGGAATCGGTAAAATGGCTGGCCGACGACTGGAACTGTACCGTTGTGCGCGCTGCCATGGGTGTTGGCCCGCGTGGAAGTTATCTTGACAGGAAAGATTGGTCGAAAGAGAGAATTGAAGCCGTTGTTCAGGGCGCCATTGAAGCTGGAATTTATGTTATCATCGACTGGCACAGCCATGAAATACACACAGAGGAAGCCAAACTGTTTTTTGCCGAAATGGCTGAAAAATATGGCAAGTTTCTGAATGTGATTTATGAGATTTTTAATGAGCCTGTAAAAGATTCGTGGGACACGGTTAAAGATTATTCAATTCAGGTTATTAAAGTAATCCGCGAAAAAGACCCTGATAATATTATTTTGGTGGGTTGTCCGCACTGGGATCAAGATATTCACATTGTTGCCGACGACCCGATACAAGGTTTCAGCAACCTGATGTACACCGTGCATTTTTATGCTGCCACCCACAAACAGCAGTTGCGCGATCGCAGCGATTATGCACTGAAAAAGGGAATCCCGATATTTGTTTCGGAATGTGCCGGAATGGAAGCCAGCGGCAACGGGCCCATCGATTATGAATCGTGGAATACCGGAGATTCGGAAGTTGATTTTTTTACCCTGAAATCTATTGTTTTTAAACTGTTGTCGAGACTTGGGATTGATGTAAAAACCCTAAAACTAGAAGAGATACAAGACGATTTGTAT
>JBBIVS010000172.1:0-7551 GCA_037439605.1 Draconibacterium sp.
CCGCAAAAGCAACCTGCCCGGCAAAACCTCGCGTGGAATAGGAATTGTTTTGGAACGGTTGAAAATCATAAATCATTTGCGGCAAACCAATTTTCAGGTAACGATTGAAGATCTTTATCCAGATAGTGAGGAAACCGGGACAAGGGTAACGGTTGATATTCCGGTGAAAAGTCAGCCAAATCCATCTAATAAAGGGAGAATAATGCATTAATTTAAAAAATTGCCACAAAGTCACCAAGACACAAAGTTGCACTAAGTTTTTCTTTGTGAATTCTTAGTGTCTTTGAGTCTTTGTGGCAAAAAATTTAACAGAAGACATTCAGGTAGAATTAACAAGGTTGAATTCGCCTAACTTGTCTTTCTTAAAAAATAAGGAGTGGTTGCTCTTTGCAGGGAATTCGATTAATGTTGTTTTCACATGTTAGCCACGTGCAAAAAATCATTAATTTTAACCCGCTAAACTGCTGCTTATGCATTCCAAACTATTGAAAACCATTATTGTTGACGATGAAAAACCTTCGCGGGAAGCCCTTTCAACATACATTAAAGATTTTTGTACCGATATTGAAATTGCTGCCGAATGTGATTCTGTAAAAACGGCTTACCAGGCCATTTTGCAACACCAACCTCAATTGGTTTTTCTTGATATTGAAATGCCAAATGGCAATGGATTCGATTTGCTTCAACTTTTTAAAACGCCACCTTTTAAAGTTATTTTTGTGACTGCCTATTCAGATTATGCCATTCGTGCTTTTCGGTTTGCTGCTGCCGATTACCTGCTGAAACCGGTAAAGGTTGACGAATTGGTTGATGCAGTGAATAAAGTGCGGCATGAGCTTGAAAAAGATCAGTTGAACCAGAATCGCCAGGTTTTGATACAAAGCCTGAACTCACACAACGGCGAAGTTCATCAACTGGTAATCCCCGACAGCAAAGGTTATACAGTAATAAAAGTCAATGATATCATCATGTGCGAAGCTGAAAGTTATTGCACCCATTTTTATCTCACCGGAAAAAGAAAAATAACCAGTTCAAAAGGCCTGAAGCATTTCGATGAAATATTTGATAACCACCAAATTATCCGTGTTCACCGCTCTTTTTTAATTAACCTTTCAAAAATAAAGTGTTACACCAAACAAGGCGAAATCAGGCTGGAGGAAAATTTAAGCTGCCCGCTTGGCGATAATTACAGACAGCACTTTGGTGAATTATTAGGGAAAAAAGTGTAGGTTACATAGATATGACAGCCCGGTAATAAAAAGAATACGGTTCACCTTTTTGTCTTCAGAAAAGGAAATTACTTCTCATCATTCTGCAAAGCCCATTTCCAAAACGGTATTAGTTTGATATTTACACTTTCAGTATTAATTTCTTCTTCCGTGTCATTGGTTAAAATAAATCCTTCGGTTAACGAATATGTTTTAACAGCTTCGATTAAGCCTTTTATTTCACGGGTTTTTGTGTCAGAAGTTTCAAATGAATAGCATACTTGTATGGCGGATATAATTTTTGTCCCTCGCCTGATCAGAAAATCACATTCATTTTTACCATTGTAATAATAAACTTCATTTCCCCGTCTTTTTAGTTCAATGAAAACAATGTTTTCAAGCAAACGGCCCTTCTCTTCTGAAAACAAAAATCCAAGCCGGGAAACTAAAGCCTGATCAATGAAATAGGTTTTTTTAGTGTTTTGTATCTGTTTTTTTAATGAAAAATCAAATTTATTGACCTGGAAAATCAGGTAAGTATTCTGAATAAATTGAATATAATTGCTTACAGTTGAGGCATTTTTTACCCCTATTGTTTTTGCAAGGCTGTTGAACGATGAAAGTCTGGAAACATTGCTGGCCAAATAGTAAACTAACTCCATGATTTCTTTTTCTTTAGTCAGGTTGTTTCGAACCATAACATCGCGATACAAAATATTTTCATAAAGCGATTTGATGTAGTTTTCGTTTTGATTTTCCAGAAAAACGGGAAATCCGCCCAAAGAAAAATACTGCGAAAACAGAGCCTTTATTTCCGATTTCCCTTCTGTACTGTAAATTTCTGATTGTAAAGAAATCTTTCCTTTGTAAGCCAGAAACTCCCGAAACGAGAATGGGTATAATTCATGGCTAACATATCGTCCGGTCAGGTGCGTCCCTAGTTCACGGCTTAACATATTGGCATTCGAACCGGTTATGAATATCTTGTTCCCGTAATCATGCAATCGCCGCACAAACCGTTCCCAGCCGGCAATGTTTTGAATCTCATCGAAATAGAAGGTCTTCTGTACTCCAAAAAGTTCGATGAATGTTTCATATAAAACCTGAAAATCTTCAACGCGAAACTGGATTAATCGTTCATCGTCAAAATTGATAAAATAATCTTGCCCAACCTGCTCTGATCTGATTTGTTGCAACAAGGTTGATTTTCCGCAACGCCTGATGCCTGTAATTACTACAATTTCTTGATTATTAAGGTAATTTTTTGGAAAATAACGTTTAACATTTCTGGTATTCCAGTCTAATTTTTTTTGATCAAAAAGAACTGACTTTAATAACTCCTTCATTTTTTTAGATTATATTTTTCAGTAAATATACAAATATCCTATTATAAATAGTTAATTATTAATTAAAGTTTCTATTATAAATAGCAAATAATCAAAAATAGCTATTTGTATTAACAGGGCGAAATCAGGCTTGAGGAAAATTTAAGCTGCCCGCTCGGGAATAATTACAGGCAACGGTTTTTGGAAAAGATTGGGAATTAAGATTTATATCGAATACCCCTGTAATTGATACTAAATATAGTTATTTCAGTTGAAAAGTAATCCAGGGTTGAACTTCTCCCATCGATGTTTTTAGTTTTGAACTTCCATTATAAATCAGAAAACAGTTTTCGGCAGTGGCACCTGAAAGTTTGGACCAATAAGAAATTCCCCTAAAATAATCTACCGAAAAAGTTTCCCCCGATTTAATTTCATAGGCAGTTTGATAGTCAGCATCCTGCAAAAGTAAATCAACTTCGTTACCTGTTTTATCGCGCCAAAAAGTAATGGCCGGTTCTTCACCCCGATTATAAAATTCTTTCATAAATTCATTGATAACAAGGTTTTCAAATAAGTGTCCCTTCAAATAATGAGTTGTTAACTGGGTAACACTTTTAATTTCAAGTAATGAACAAGCTAATCCTGTATCGTGAAAGTAAAGTTTTGGGGTTTTTACAAGGCGTTTTGAAAAATTCCTGTAATCAGGTTGTAAAAGGTAAACAATATAGCTTGCTTCTAAAAGAGAAATCCAGGTATTCGCTGTTGAAACCGCAATTCCGCAGTCATTTGCCAGCGATGAAAGGTTAAGTAACTGCCCAACCCGCCCGGCACAAAGCTTTATAAACAAATTAAATTTGCTTAAATCGCCAATGTTCTTTAATAACCTGACGTCCCTTTCAACATAAGTTTGAATATAATAAGGGTAAAAATCGGCAGGCTCAATGTTCTTATCGTAAATACGCGGGTATGCTCCCCTGAAAATTTCTTCGTTGGTCGAAAGGGGTAATATTGAACTTTTAACCATTTCGTGGTGCGAAAAAGGAAGTAATTTCAGAATTGCACTTCTGCCTGCAAGCGATTGTCCGATAGATTGCATGAGGAGAAAATTATGAGAACCGGCAAGTATGTACATTCCCTCTTTCCCCATTTTATCGACATGGGTTTGCAGGTACGAGAATATTTCCGGAACGCGCTGTGCTTCGTCAATAATAGTTTTGTCGGGATATGTATTAATAAATCCTCTTGGGTCGGTTTGAGCCAGGCGCTGCATATCGGGGTCTTCCAATGAAACATATTCATATTGCGAAAACAACGATTTTAATAAAGTCGATTTTCCCGACTGCCGCGGGCCGGTAAGGGTTACAACCGGGTATTTACCTGTTAGGTAAATCAATTTGTCTTTTATTGCTCTTTCAATCATAGCGTATAAATTTGGACAAATTTACGATTTAAAAATAAATTTGGCCAAAATTGTGTGTTTTTTATAAGGTTCTGATATCTGAAAAATCAATAAAACCATTTTTAATCTGTGCGTTTTCAGTTTTTTCTCTTCAGAAAGTAATTCCAAAAAATATTTTATTAGCTGAAAAGCCCTATTCGTTGGTTGAAAACTGGGATTAGTAAGTTTAAGTCAGACAATGAAATCTTTTTTTTGTAATATTGATATTCAAAACTTTACCGTACATTAAAGATATTCATCAGCCTTTTGGCTGATCCCTCTCACTAAAAAAATCGTTGGCCTGCAAACCAGAGAAAAGCCGGTAGTACTGCCGGCTTTTTGTGTCTGAGAAAATAATAAAGATTAATCCAACTTCTTAAACCATCAACTCCACTTTAGCATCATCAAAAAAATAAATTTCAGGTTTATATTCCGTACTTGCTGACTTTATTGAAATTGGAAATATGTGAGAAAAAAATCATTTCATAAATAAAATATAAATTTGGTGAATATAATCACTGAAAATAGTTATTTTTGGTGAATATAATCACTGAATCTATGATAACAAGAATTTTGGAGTCAGTAATACAGCAAAAACTTTCTACTGGTAAAGCAATTGTAATAATGGGCCCGCGGCAAACGGGTAAAACAACCCTGCTGGAAAAAATAGTTAAGCAGTACGAAAAAAGTATTGTTTTGAATTGTGACGATCCTTTTGTAAGTAATCGTCTGCAAGGTGTTAATACAGAGCAATTAAGAGCGATTATCGGGTCGAACAGCCTGGTTTTTATTGATGAAGCCCAACGGGTAAAAAATATTGGATTAACACTGAAACTAATTACGGATCAGTTTAAAGGTGTCCAGTTACTTGTATCCGGTTCTTCTTCACTTGAAATAGCAAGTGAAATCAATGAGCCTCTAACCGGCAGAAAATGGGAATACATGCTTTATCCAATCAGTTGGAAAGAACTTTATGATAATGTTGGGTACATTTCAGTTCTGCAGCAACTCGAACAAAGAATTATATATGGGATGTATCCCGAAGTTATTAATAATACCGGAAACGAGATTGAAGTTTTAAAGCAACTGGCAAGCAGCTATTTGTATAAAGATTTACTGTCGCATAAAGGTGTAAGAAAGCCTGAAATTCTGGATAAACTTTTACGGGCCCTGGCTTTTCAGGTTGGGAATCTGGTTTCGTACAACGAATTGGCTAACCTTGTGCAAGTGGATAAAAATACAATAAGCAGCTATATCGATTTGCTGGAAAAAACATTCGTGGTTTTCAGTTTGCAACCTTTAAGCCGCAACCTTCGCAATGAAATCAGCACGAGCCGTAAAATCTATTTTTACGATACCGGAATCAGAAATGCTCTTTTAAATAACTTTCAACCTCTGGAATTCAGATCTGATACAGGTGCACTTTGGGAGAATTTTTTAATTGCTGAAAGAATAAAATTTCTGCATTACAGTAAACAATACAGCAACCTGTATTTTTGGCGTACACATCAACAGCAGGAAATTGATTGGGTTGAAGAATCAGCCGGTAAAATTAAAGCTTACGAGTTTAAATGGAGAAAATCACGAAGTAAAAAAATACCTTCTGCCTTTTCAGAGCAATACAATTGCAACGAAATTGGGATCATCACCAAAGATTCGTTTATGCCGTTTTTGGGTATCGATTGAGAATATTTTTTAAATTCAATGATTCTTATTGTCTTGCATTCACCAACTGCTTTATTCTCGATTCAACCGTTCCTTTTTCACCCAATCTGATGATTTTAAAAATGAGGTTTGCTACAAACCCCGGATTTGTTATTAATCCTGCTTTTTTAGCAATCTTTACATCACGTTCTTCAAGTAATTTATTAATCTCACTATCAGAAGTTTCTGACAAAATTTTCGCGAATTTCCAGGCGCCATCGCGGGCAAGTTTCATGCTGAAATCAACCAGAAAATTGTCAGCTTTGTTAGTTTTCTGAAGTATTTTTTTGAGCATTGGCCAGATTTTAGCCAGGTTATCCTGAACTTCATTTACCAGTGCGGAAAGAATATCATTGATTCGGTTAAAGTCATTCTGCAGGTCATCTATGTTTTTGTTTTTCGAAACTTCGGCTGCGGCTATTCCCAAATCGAGGTTAATATGAGCATTAATTCCAACCAGCAAATGTTGCAACACAATTGGCCAGTAATCAGTCGAAAGTTCAAACGCCTTTTGCCACGATTTTGTAACCACTTCATTTTTTTGCCATGCATAATAAGCATCAATGTAACGTTTTGCAAAAATCACATCCAGTTTTTCCATGCGCGGGCCATCATCAAAAAAGTTGTTTTCAATACCTTCTTTTACTTTGATGGTTACTTTCCGGTAAAGAGCCGCGAAATAGCCCAGCGGATTATTGTTCTTTTCGCATTCAGAAATGATTTTCTCAAGTTGGATTATCACATCTTCTATGGAGTTGATAGGTAAAATGTTCATTTTTAAATCTCTTTGGCACAAAACATAAATCCGGTTTCAGCATAATTGAGTTTATACATACTATAAACACCTCCTAATCGCATCCAGTGTTTCATCAATATCGTTATCAAGCCCCACCGAAAAGCGCACCAATCCTTCCGAAAGCCCCATTTCTTTTTGAACCTCAACCGGTATTTCTGATGAGGTACTGTGCCCTGAGCAGCTAAAAAGTGTTTTAAAATATCCCAGCGAAACAGCCAGATAGCCAACATCAGCAGCCTGCATTTTCTGCATTACAATGTAAGCGTTTTCCATGGTTCCAAAATCAATGGCAAGCATTCCCCCAAAACCATATTCCTTATTCATCATTATTTTGTGGAGTTCATGTTGCGGGTGTTTTGGTAATCCGGGATAAATGATTTTCAAACCCATTTTTTCAAAGTTTTCTGCAAGGTACTGTGCGTTTTTACTGTGCTGTTTCATTCGAATGTGCAATGTATTCAGGTTTTTGAGGATGGAGGAGGAGCGGAGCGGATCGAGCACCGGGCCGAGCAGCATCGCAGTACCGTTGTTCACATTCGACAGTTGGTTCACAAACCCGGCAGAGCCGCAAATGGCGCCGGCAACGCAGTCGTTTTTTCCGTTAATAAACTTGGTCATGCTGTAAACAACAAGGTCAGCGCCCAGCATGGCAGGTGTAAAAATCATGGGCGTAAAAGTATTGTCAACCATCATTTTCGCCCCCGCTTCACGGGCAATTTTTGCCAACTCAGGAATATTCGAAACCTGTAAAAGCGGATTGGTGACACTTTCGGTGTAAATCACTTTGGTATTGGGTTTAACTGCTTTTTTAACTTCATCGAGGTTGGTGATGTTTACAAACGAAACTTCTACGTTGTATTTTGGCAGCCAGTTCTTCAGAAATGCATAAGTTCCCCCGTAAGTGGTAACGCTGGTAATAATGTGGTCGCCCGAGTTGCAAAGTTGCAGTAATGCGCAAGTAATGGCGGCCATACCTGAAGCTGTAATCCACGCTGCTTCTGTGTTTTCCATTGCTGCCAGCGCTTCAGCCAGGTATTTGTTACTCGGGTTCCAGTGGCGCGAATACAGAAAACAACCTTC
>JBBIVS010000173.1:0-6554 GCA_037439605.1 Draconibacterium sp.
ACCAGCCATTCCTGAAGCATTCTGGCCGTTTCCTTAAACTGAAGGTTTTGGATGATGTTTTCAATCCGTTCCTGGCAGTCGCCATCAAAACTTGTTTCCCATTTCTTTTCAAGCGCCGGAATAATCTGATCGGTTTCCTTAAGCAACTCATTTTGCACCAGCTCAAAAACGGTCAAATCAGGGTCGTCGAGTAAATCAATCAAAGCATCCAGTTTACGGTTCATTCTTTTTTAAGTGGTTAAGCGTTTAAGTACAATCTGTATGAGTTTTTTCATTTCATCATTATAGTTTTCATTGGCTGTTAAAACAACGCGGTTGGCAATAATTAAACAAATTGTCAGCGCTTCATGGCCAAGCATTTTCGATAGGCCGTAAATAGCCGAACTTTCCATTTCGAAATTTGTAATTCTAAAATGTTTAAAACTGAATCTTTCGATTTGCCGGTTCAAATCGGGATATGCAAGAGGTAACCGCAGCACCCGGCCCTGCGGGCCGTAAAATCCTGGAGCTGATATGGTTACACCCTGGATGAAAATTTTATCCTTAAATTTCGCTCTCAGTTGTTCAGACGAATCGACAACATAAAAAGTTGGCAACGATTCATTCCAGTTGGTAAATTCTTTAAAGGCTTTTTCAAATTCAATATCGCAGTATTTTTCGCGGTTGGCATAAAAATTCAACATTCCATCGAACCCAACCGATTTTTCAGAAACTACGAACGAATTCACAGGTAAATCGGTTTGAAGCCCGCCGGAAGTGCCTATTCTGACTATGTTCAGCGACCTGTGTTCTGTTTTAATTATACGTTTTTCCAAATCAATGTTGGCCAGCGCATCCAGTTCATTTAAAACAATGTCAATATTATCAGTTCCAATACCAGTTGAAATTACAGTGATACGTTTCGCGTTATACCAGCCGGTAATGGTTTTAAACTCACGGTTTTGAGAAGTAAAATCTATTTTCTCAAAGTAAGACGCAACTGTATCAACCCTGCCGGGATCGCCAACAAGAATAATATTGTCCGACAGTTGTTCAGGCTTCAGGTGCAAATGAAAAATTGAGCCGTCGCTATTTAAAATAAGTTCCGAATGTTGGATCATCTGTATTTTATTCGTTAAGCCAAAACTATTCAAAATTAGATAAATAGACAATTCTGAAAATGGGAAAATATAAACAGTTAAGCTCCGGTTAAACCAAAAAACAGTGAAAACCTGTTTAAAACCCGAATTTGATGAAAAGCTGAATTTACTATGTTGGAAATGAAAACGATTAAAATTAGAAATTAATGGGTTTAATTTTTATTTTTGAAAATCAAAAAAAAACTAAACGCAGAATTATGTCATTTAAGATTTTTACACTTCAGTTTTTAGGCAAACTAAAACCGGTTGAAACTATTGAAAAACAGCGCAAAATCCTTCAGGAAGATTATCTGGAATTTCAAAAAGTTGACAGCTCGGACGAGTTGAAAAAATATATTCAATTGGAAAATGAGATCAATTCGGAAGCCTTTAAAAAGAAAAAAAACGAGATTGAAGCATTGCAATTCAAAGGCAGTACAGAATATAATCAGTTAAAGGAATTTGAAGGATTAAAGAAAAAAAAGACAATAAAAAATTATTTCAAAATTGCCGGGTCATCAGAACTTGAAAGATTTAAAAAATTCAAATTATCAGAAAAGCTTGCTGAATATTATCAACTTCATGAATATGTGAAAGAAGGGCAGTTCGATAAAGATAAAAAGGAGATATTAGGGAAGGTTTTTAAGGGATCAGTTGAAGAAAAGCATTGGATTGATTTTAAGAAACGTGAAAAATCAGATGGAATTAAAGCATTTGAAGAACTGGATAAGTCTGATTTACTTAAAAAGCATGAATTATTCGGGCAATCGGAAAAACTGAAAAACTTTGTTCAAATGGGAAACACCCCGGAAAAAGACAAACAAAAGCAAAAAGAATTTAAGAAATTAAAAAAAGATCGCGAAATACGGTTTTATTTCAAATTTGAGAAATCGAAAAAACTCAAACTTTACCGGGAAACTGCTGATAGCCATGACTTGAAGAGGTATTATGAACTAAAGGAATTGGTTGAAAGCGATAACTTTAAAAAGCAGGAAGCTTTTTTGAAGGACAATAAAAAGTTTGAAAAAAGCGATGCTAATAAAAAGTACAACAGGTTTAAAAATTTGAGTTCCGATTCTGATATCAGGTTCTTTCTTGGTTTCGAAAAATCTTCATTGTACAAGAATTACCTCGATGTCGCCGAATCGTTTGATTTAAAGCGATATATTGAATTGGAAGAACTGATTGCATCAAAAGAATTCAAGGAAAGAAAAGCCTGGCTTGAAGATAAAAAGAAGTGGGAAAAAACCGAAGAGTTTGCGCGCCAGGACGAATATCTGGCAATGAAGAAACTGCCACACATTGTAAAATATTTCAGGAACAAGGGCACCAAAGTTTTTGACTTTTTAAAGGAGTGGGAAGTGGTATTTGAAGACGACTTTTTAAAACCTCAACTCGATACCGGGAAATGGGCAACTGCCGGATACATAGCCGATAAAATGCTGGGCGAAAATTATTCGGTGGTTGGCGACAACTATGTTTTTACACAAGGCAGGAATCTTAAAATAAATGGCAAATTAAGTATCGAGGTCAGAAAGGAAAAAGCAACAGGCAAAGTCTGGAAAATGCCGGCAGGTTTTATTCCTGCGGAAATGGATTATACTTCCGGTATTATTTCCACATGGAAAAGTTGCTGGCTGGAAGACGGGATTTTTGAGGCTAAAATTAAATTTGCCCCTGTTCGGCAAATTGTCAGTTCGTTTTATTTGGTTGGCGAACAGAATATTCCACGGGTAAACCTGCTCGAAATGGGAAATAAAAACCGGCTTGGCGTTCTAACTTTAAATTCGGGAAAAGCAAAGGTAAATGGCATGGATATTTCGAACCTTAAAAATGGTGCATGGTACATTTTTACATTGGTGAAACAGGGAAGCAGTTTCACCTGGAAAATAAACGAAACGGAAATTGTAACCGTTCAAAGTGATGAAATGAATGTAAAACTTCATTTAAATGCATCGAGTATAGTTGTTGATGATGTTTCGGGTTCGCAATTGCCTGCTGGTTTCGAAATCGACTGGGTGAAGTGTTACCGGAAAAGTAAAAATTAGAAACCCCGTTTGTTAAATATGATATAACCAAAATTGAGTAAAAAATAAGTTTTAGTGTCTTCCTTATCGTAATAGTTAAAGGTTAAACTCAATGGCCCAACTCCGGTTTGATAAACCAGTGCAGCCAATCCTTGTAAATAATAGTTTTTAACAAATGATGTTTCTGCCTGGTATTCGAAATTTTCTGGAAGTGTTTCATTTACAGGTACAAATCCGTATGCTTCAAGTCGAAAACTCAAAGTAGAATTAAAATGAAAAATGGTATTCAAACCTCCCGCAATATAATTGTTGTTATGAAAATTTTCGATAAACAGAGATTTGCTGTGTGGGGTAGGGTAGAAACCCGGGGCCGAGAGTTCTGATGACTTGTAATTGCTTAATAAGTCCTTATTGCTGAAAACTGCTTCACCCTTTAACCCAAGCGTAAATTTGCTCCCGAAATTAAAATAGCGAGAGGTGTGTGCCTGCATCAGAAAGTAGCTGTGATTTTTATCGGATACAGGTTTGTTTTTAAATGAAGTGGTTCCGGGAGTAAGGGTTTCCTTACCCGCAATATACTTCACCGAAAAAAAACGGAATGCCCCCTCTGATGGGAACTGTTTGTAGTTTAAAGAGTTATTCTCAATTCCGGCAACTGCCGAGAAAGCAGAAAAATTCGTTTTATCAGGCTCGTCGCTTTTGTTAAAAACATCGGTTTGATAATACTGATCGATACTTTTTGAATAGGCAATTCCTGTGTAAACCTTGCTGTGCAATTTAAGTGGAAACCCTGCCTCAAAACGTGTGTTGTTTTCATTCTGAATAATAAACGGAGGCCTTACATCTTCGAAGAAAAGCTCGGAACTTGAGGTAAAAAAGTCCCACCGGTTAAAAGTTGAATAACCTTCAACATAAAAAGGAAGATGGGTTGGATAATCAATTCGGGCGCCTATTTTAAACGAACTGTAAAACCGTCCGAAATATATATTTGAATTTAAGGAATATGCCCGGCTCTTATATGTACGGTAATTGAAACTGGCAAAACCCTGGTTGATTGGTTTGGTCGCAATATTACCGCCAACTTTTACTTCCAGTTTTTTTTGCGGCTCCACTTTTAAATGCAAGTCAAAATAGCCTGTTTCCTTGTTATATCTCGAAATGGGCATAATCGATTTAATGTGCTCGTCGGCGATTAGTTTAAAATATTCCTGTTTTAGCGACGACAAAGTTATTACATCGTAATTGCCTTTAATTGACTGGATAATGTATTTTCGCTGCATCGGGTCGGCAACTCCTTCAACCTGAATGTTCTGAAAATAAAGTTCAGGTTTTTTAACATTGAATTTCTTTCTTTTTTCCTGAACCGATTCCTGTGTAACCCTTCTATGAATTAATCTCCTGATGCTGTCAATTGAATTGTAGGTGGTTCTCATGCCTTCAACCATTGCCATATCAATCTTGTTAAAATCGAGCAAACCAATATTTTTAAGATCGGTTTCAACCACAATTCCCTTTTTTCCGGCAATTTCAAAATTGGTAGGCCTCATTACCATATTCGAAATCTGTCGCATTAAATCATCAGCATCAGCATCTTTTGGGTCGTTGGCAACTTTGTGCCCGATAATTATGTCAGGGTTAAAAACTTCTTTCATAACATCATGTGGAAAATTATTTACAATTCCACCATCGAAAAGCAAAGCTCCATCAACTGTAATGGGTTTGAAATAAAGTGGAACGGTCATTGAAGCGCGGATTGCAGCGCCCAAATCACCTGACCTTAAAATTACCGGTTCACTTTTGTTAACATCGGTTGCGACACAGAAAAAAGGAACCATAAGGCTGTCGAAGTTGTATTTACATGCCGCATTTGTTGCTGCCAGCAATTCCATAAAAGCAAAGTCCATTTGTTCTTCAGGAATTAAATTGGTTGGTGGAAGGAGTTTTAGCTTTTCTTCGCGTTTATCAATTCTGATATCAATCCAGGCAGGATTTTCCTCGGGCATTTTAAAATAATACCGGTAGTCTTTCTGAATTTTTCCGGTTGACCAGAAATAGAAATCGTCGGATTTAAATAATTCTTCCATTTCATGTGTGGAATAACCGGCGGCATACAAACCACCAACAATTGCCCCGATTGAAGTGCCTGCAATATAATCTATCGGAATGTTGTTTTCCTCGAGAACCCTGAGTACACCTATGTGTGCCATTCCTTTCGCGCCGCCGCCGCTTAAAACCACGCCAACCGACTGGGCGCCTGCCCTGCTGACGAATGTGAATAAAATTATAATAAAAATCAGAGCTTTATTATTCATGGCCAGGTATTGCATTTCTGAACAATTTCAAATTTACAAAATTGTACCGAGTGCGTGATGTGAACCAAAAAGAAAATTCAAATTTGACAGTTTTTTAACTTCCGTTTATCTTGGTGTTTAAACTTTGGAAACCTTCGCCCAAAATTTCCTTTGCATCCATAATCGTAATAAATGCATCGGGATCAATTTTACTGATAAATTCCTCAAGAATAGCCACTTCACGGCGGCTGACCACTGTGTAAATAATCTGTTTTTCTTCGCCGGTAAACATTCCCTCACCTTTTAAGTAAGTTCCGCCGCGTTCCAGGTCATAAAGTAATTTGTGCCTTATTTCTTTATGTTTATTCGAAATTATAAGCAGCGCCTTGTTGTAGTCTGCGCCTTCAATGGTTAAATCAATCGCCCTGCCGGTAATGTAAATAACCACCCATGAATACAGCGGAATATGCCAGTCTTGAAAAGCAAACAACCCCAGCAGGACAATTGTTGAATCAACGTAAATCATCAGTTTGCCCAACTGAAGTTTTGTATATTTGGCTATTATCATGGCAATTATATCGGAACCTCCCGAGGTGGCCCGCGATTTAAAAATGAGCCCTAACCCGAAACCAATCAGTACGCCACCGAATACGCACGAAAGAAGAATATCATCAACAAGCGCGGCATTTCCCACAGGGCGCATATAAGTAATCCCATCTATAAAAACAGAGGTAAGTACAAATCCAACAATGGTTTTAACGCCAAATTTAGGCCCCAGTATTTTAACCCCTGCAAAAGTGAGGGGAATATTGAGTATCAGCCCGAAAAGACCGATTGGAATACCATCGGGCCAAAATGAAAAAACGCCGGCAGTCATGTAATGCACGACTATTGCAATACCGTAAACCCCGCCCGGAACAATGCGGTGAGGTGTTATAAAATAAACAAAACCCGCTGAAAGGATAAACGAACCGATTAGAATTAATGTATAATCGGTAAACCATTTTTTGCTGAATAATTTGTCTTTTGTAAGAAATGCCATGACGTAAGATTTTTGTTGCAAAGCACACAAAAATCGAAAATAAAATGAGTGATAATTATCAGCGAACCGGGACTTT
>JBBIVS010000173.1:6564-7541 GCA_037439605.1 Draconibacterium sp.
CCCACCTTAAAGTTTTGTGTATGTTTTCAGACTGAAAAATTATGAATTTTGGAAAGTCCATGTGCTGTGTCAGTCGAGCACAAACCTGTATGTAATTGTGCCCTGCTGGAAAGGTGCAGCACTGTTGTCGGTGACTGAATTAAATTTTGCTTTTAGTGCAGCCTGTTTTGCTTCTGACCAGAATTTTTCGTTCATAATGGTTGTTCCCCGCGCTCCTGGCTCAGCAGCAGTTACATTTCCATTTTTGTCAACTGTTATTTTCACAACCACAATTCCTTCGTCATTTCCAGGATAATTGGGCTTCGGAAGCGAGGATGCTGACCTGCCTGCCAGGCTGAATGACGGGCCTGAACCTTTACTGCCATTTCCACTTCCACCATCACCGTAATTATTCGAATTGGGGTCGCCGGTTGGCACTCCCTGGTTACCTCCCGGGATAGTTTGCCCCTGACTTTTGCCATCGCCAGTACCTTTGCCCCCAGTTCCATTTCCGGCGCTGGCAAACGCCCCCTGAGCACGGCTGTTTATTTCATTAATTTTACGTTGTTGTTCTTCCATTGCCTTACGATCGGCTTCTTCCTTTGCCTTTTTCTCTGCTTCAGCCTTTCTTATTCTTTCTGCTTCGGCATTTTTAATTCTTTCAGCTTCGCGTGCCTGGGCAAGTCTTTGCTCTTCCAGCAAATCCTGACGTTTTTTTTCTTCCTGCCGTTTTTTATTTTCTGCTGCATCGATAGCGGCAGTTTTCTCGTAATCCTGTGTCATGGCAACTTCTTTGGCCACCGTGGGTTTAGCTTGTGCTGCGGCTGCCGGTGGAGGGGGTGTTTCCTTTTCTTCCTGTTGAACCGGCGCAGGTTCGCTTTTGGCCGGGCTTGGTTCTATTTCGCCAAAACCGTTTTCGCTGGTTCCAAAATTCACCAAAATTCCTTCTTCTCCGGGAAGCGGGAGCGGGGTAAAGAACCCCATCAATATTAGCAGTA
>JBBIVS010000174.1:0-4744 GCA_037439605.1 Draconibacterium sp.
AAAGGTTCGAGGCAGATGGTGAGGTTGGCCGTAATCTGCAAACTGATATTCAAAATAGTTTTTACCCTTTCTTCGTCGGTTTTAATTACTTTCCAGGGTTCTTCGTCGGCGAGGTATTTGTTCCCCAAACGGGCCAAATCCATAGCATTTTTCAACGCTTCGCGGAAACGGAAATTGTCGAGGCTTTTTTCTACTTCAGCTTTGATTACTGAAATTGAAGCAAGTGTTTCTTTGTCGGTGTCAGTCAGGGCACCACATTCGGGCACTTTTCCACCGAAATATTTTTGGGTGAGCACCAGCGAACGGTTCACAAAATTACCCAGCACAGCCACCAGTTCGTTGTTGTTCCGTGCCTGAAAATCTTTCCAGGTAAAATCGTTGTCTTTGGTTTCAGGTGCGTTGGCGGTGAGCACATATTTCAGCACATCTTCCTTACCCGGGAATTCTTCGAGGTACTCGTGCAGCCAAACCGCCCAGTTGCGCGATGTCGAAATTTTATCGTTTTCGAGGTTCAGGAATTCGTTGGCCGGCACATTTTCGGGCAGGTTGTAGGTTCCTTCGGCTTTTAAAACCGCTGGGAAAATGATGCAGTGAAAAACAATATTGTCTTTCCCGATAAAATGCAGCATCCTGGTTTCCTTGTCTTTCCAGTACAACTCCCAATTTGGGGTAAGTTCTTTGGTGGCCGAAATGTAACCGATGGGTGCATCGAACCAAACGTAAAGCACTTTACCTTCGGTTCCTTCAATGGGCACCGGAACTCCCCAGTCGAGGTCGCGGGTAACGGCGCGTGGCAGCAGACCACTGTCGATCCACGATTTACATTGCCCGTAAACATTGGGTTTCCATTCTTTGTGGCCTTCCAGAATCCACTCGCGCAGCCACGGTTCGTACTGGTCAAGCGGCATGTACCAGTGTTTTGTTTCTTTTAAAACCGGCTGGTTTCCGCTGATCATCGACACCGGATTAATAAGCTCTGTGGGGCTGAGCGAGGTTCCGCAACTTTCGCACTGGTCGCCGTAAGCACGTTCAAAACCGCATTTGGGGCAGGTGCCGGTAATGTAGCGGTCGGCCAGAAACTGGTTGTTGGCTTCATCGAAATATTGTTCCGAGGTTTTTTCAATCAGTTTTCCGGTATCGTAAAGTTTTCTGAAAATTTCGGAAGCTGTTTCGTGATGAATTTTGGCGCTGGTGCGCGAATACACATCAAACGAAATCCCGAATTTCTGAAAAGATTCCTTGATGATTTTATGAAATTTATCCACCACATCCTGTGGCGTAATGCCTTCGTTTTTGGCTTTCAACGTAATCGGCACACCATGTTCGTCAGACCCGCCAATCATAATTACATCTTCTTTTTTCAGTCGCAGGTAGCGGACATAAATATCGGCCGGAACATAAACGCCGGCAAGGTGGCCAATGTGAATCGGGCCATTGGCATACGGCAATGCAGTGGTTATCAGTGTACGTTTGAAATCAGTCATTTCAGAAAATTTTAAATCGAAAAATTAAGGGGGCAAAGATAGTTGAAAAATTAAAAGGTTGATTGAAATCTGTAAAGTCATACTATGACTCCGAGTCATGGTATGACTTGTAAACAAAATCACTAATAAGAAAAAAAGGGATTAGAAAGTTTAAATTGGGGACAGGGACTTTCCCCAGTCCCTGATTTGAGTTAAAAACTTTAAGTTTCCCAACTCAAAGTCCCAGTTTAAACTAAAACTTCCACAACGGGTATTCTAGTTTAAGAAAAACTTCCTTGTGCTTTACTGTTACGCCTTGCCATGAACTTTCTCCGGTTGAGGTATGTTTGTGCACTTCCTTAAATCCGCGATAGTATTGAAGTGAGATCCGTAAGTCCTTAATTTTGTAGCCTGCGCCTAACTGCCAGTTATATTCGGGCACTTTTTGTGGTTCAAACGAACCGCCCTCATAAAAACCTTTTAATTGTCTTATCAAAGTTACGCCTCCGGTTAAAAAGAAGTTTTTTCCGATACCATGTTGAATGTTAAAAGGAACATTAAATGACTGCCAGGTTGCGTTCAAAGAAGTACCATCGAAATTTTCCATTTTGGGGCTCAGATAACAATATTCCATCCCAATAAAAACGCCTGTGCTTTTAAAAAATGTGTAGCCCAATGATGCACCGATAGCCGGCGAAAAGGCATTATCAGGAAAATATTTGTCTGGAAAACTGGTTGGATTTACCGGGATGTAATACCCCAACTTTGTTGTAACACCCAATTCAAAACGCTTTTGTGCGTTGGCTGAAAAAACTGTTGTGATAATTAAAATTACTAATGCTAACTTTCTCATAATTAATTTATTTGTTTTATTTTTTTTGATTAAAATACATATTTAAACCCAACTGAAGGAATGATTGGGAAAAGTGAAACCTGTTTTACTTTGTCGCCGCTTTTGTAATAATACCACGGGTTCATGCGGTTGTACACATTGTATATCGAAAAAGTCCAGGTGATGCTTTTGTTGTCGGTCTTTTGTTTTACCGAACTGTAACCCAAATCGAGGTGGTGAAATACAGGCATTTTAAAATTATTGGGGTTATCGTAGGTCTGCCTTATTTTTTCCCATTCATCAGGGTAACTGGCAAAATCTCTTCCAGGAGTCAATACCCCCTCATGTTCAACATCGGACAGACTTATGTTATTGCCCGATTGCAGTGTAAACCCCAGCGAAACCGAACGACGGATTTTATATTTCTCTTTAAAACTGTATTCTGCCAAAACCGAAACATCGTGCCGCCGGTCGTATTTATCAGGAAACCAGTTTCCATGGTTCAGGTTATCAAATCTTCGTTCCGACCACGAAAGGGTGTACGATAAAATACCTGTAAATGAACCTTTTTCCTTTCTGCCTGCCATTTCAATACCATAAGCTAAGCCCTCGCCAACCAAAACACTGTTTTCCCAGTTGTTTTCTTTTGTTTCAGTAAAACTTGCACCTTCATCAAAGCGCACCACGTTTTCCATCCATTTATAAAAACCTTCAATTTCGAAGGAGTAACTGTTATTTATCTGTTTCGAGAATCCAAATGTGGCTTGCTGCGCTGTTTGAGGCCCGATTTTTTCGGTGGATGCAACCCACAAATCAGTGGGCATACCCAACGAAGAATTGGTGAGCAGATGAATGTTTTGCACCATTTCGGTATAAGATGCAGCCATATTAAGCCCTGGCACAAGTTGTACATTGGCCGAAATGCGGGGTTGAAAATGCAGATAACTCGTGTTTCCGGTAAAATAGCCCGATAAACGTCCACCCACATTCAACTTTAGTTTTCCCAAATCGAATGCATTTTCGAGATAAACGTCGGCCTGGTTGGCGTTTCCCTTATTTTGGTCGTTAAACTTTATATTTGTTCCGGTGCTTTTTATTTGTACAATATTTGGGTTGAAAATAAGGTGCGACATTTTGCCGCCAAACCGAAGTGTGTAATTCGGTGATGCATAAAAATCAAAATCGGTTTGAACACAGAAATCCTGCAAATCGGATGAGGTTTGAAACAGGTTTTTTGTTTTTTCGTCTTCTGCCTTCCCAATTTCGTTGTGGTAAAAATGGCTGTAATATACTGATGTGTTTGCGAATAACTTCGACGAGAAAATCTGGTTCCACCGCAACACAGAAGTAAAATTTCCCCAGTTGTACCTGAAATGGGAGTTGGTATTTACATCTTCTTTTGTGTTTGAGTATTGGTTGTCTTTTCCGGTATAAATGCTGATATAGATTCTGCTTTTTGGGTTAAAAATCCAGTTGGCCTTGGCATTGAAATCGTAAAAATAGTAGCCAAAATTATTGCCTGAATTTGCGATATTTTGGATGGCATACCAGGGCAAATCGAACAGGGTGCGCCTGAGTGAGATGATAAACGCACCTGTATCGTGTTTTATCGGGGCTTCGAAAGTAAACCTTCCGGCAATCGGACTGATGGAAACCACCCCGCTGCTTTTGTTCAGGTTTCCCTCTTTCATGGTAATGTCGAGTACCGACGAAAGCCGTCCGCCATAACGGGCAGGGATTCCGCCTTTTATGAGGTTCACATTTTTAATGGCATCGGTATTAAAAACCGAGAAAAATCCGAGCAAATGGTTCACATTATACATTGGAACTCCATCCAACAGAATCAGGTTCTGGTCTCCACTGCCGCCACGAACATTAAAACTGGCTGTATTTTCGGCACCTTGTTTTATACCGGGCAAAAACTGGAGGGTTTTCAAAACATCGGTTTCGCTCATAATTACCGGCGCCGATTCTATCATTTTCATGGTAACTCGTGGCTGGTTTAACCCCGAAAGTTCAGGGTTATTGCGCATGTTGCTGTGCCCGGTAACCTGAACTTCCTCAATTTCAACACCCTTTTTTAATGCGACTGACAAAAGGGTATCAGTTTTTAAATCGAAGGTTTTTGTCGCGTGCTGAAATCCCAGGAATCGAAATTCAAGCGTACATTTTCCTTCGGGCAGGGTTAAACTGAAAAATCCGTAGTTGTTGGTAGTGGAACCGTTTCCGGTAACTGCATTATAAATGGTAGCTCCTGTTAACTGCTCGCCAGATTTGGCATCGGTAACATACCCCGAAACCGTGTATTTGCTTTGGCCGCAAACCGCCGCCGGAAAGGTAAATATGAAAAGGATTAGGATTTTGTGCATCGCGTTATTAGAGTTTAATCGTTGTTATTGCACACGACCCGAAAATACCATAACCATTTTCAATGTTTGAATAAATTTGC
>JBBIVS010000174.1:4754-7296 GCA_037439605.1 Draconibacterium sp.
AATGGCAGATCATCATTCTCACTCATCCGCTTGATAAGTGTGGTTTTTATGTATTTGTCGTAATGTTCGTCAGCACTTAAAAAATGCTGGGCTTTGTAATCAACGTAAACCACATTATCAGGAATGGTGAAGTCAAGAATCTGACCGTCGTATCCTTCATCTGTCATTCTGATCTGCAAAAAATGACGAAACCCATATTTTGAATCAGAATCAATATATCGATTAAAAGTATCAACATAAGGTGCATTTATCTCTTTGCAATCCCCTCCATATTTTATACCACCTACAATGTAAGTGCCGTATAACCAATAATTGTTCTTTCCGGGCTGATCAAATAGCTGTACATTTAAATCAAAAATCGGCACATTTAGGTTCTCAATAAAGCCTATAGTATCTTTTGTGTACTTGATTATTGGTTTTTCAGGAACAGTGGTAAAAGCTGTAATCTGACTATAACCAATGGACTCAGCCACGATTTTATAATTCATTCCAGCTTTAGGTTTCTGCTTCAATGAGTATTTGCCTTCACTTTTTAAAGTTAGTACACCTTTTAATGTATCATTCTCAAATAGTTTTATAATAGCGTTGTTCACTTTTTCAAAATTTGATGAATTATCCAGTGCATGAGATAATGTTAAAGTGGCTGTAATTATGGAATCAGGGTTCAATACGCAATTAAGACACAATTTGGGTTCGTGTTCGTATTCGAGAGCTACATCCTGTTCACAGGAAAAAAATGTGAGGAAAACAATGATTTGAAAAAGTATTTTCTTCATAATAAGTTTTAAAAAGCAGGAGTTAAAAAAACTCCTGCTATATTTTCTACCATCCCCACCCAGATGAAGGATAAGTATAACCTCCGGTGTAGGTGTAGTTCTCCGGATTTTCTATTGGATAAAAGTCAGTTGAATTAAATCCAAATCCCCGAAAAGAAGTTTGAGCTACAAAATAAACATTTGCTGGTAGTGTTAAATAAGGCACATTAGGGTTATTTGTAATAACAAATTCCTTATGCAAATTGAAATTAATACTTGGGTTAACCTCTGCGCTAATATGTGTTCTCCCATCTTGAACTTCCGGATAAGAACCGACCTGGAATCTAATTTCTTTTAGGCCATATTCTGTTGAATAATCCCTCCAACTTCCCCAGGAAACTTTTTGACCCCGTTGATTAAGATAAACTCTTAACCCATTTTCATAATAAGGAACCCATTGGTTGTTTTCCCATCTGTCCTCAAAGTAATATAGATATGTTTCAAAATATAACTCATTTTTTAACTTTCTGTCCGAAATATTCGGTTTTCTATGCCAAGGATTAGTATAATCACCATTTGGATTATCTTCAGGGAAATTGTGAATACTAGTTATATAATTTCTAATTAAACCATACTTAAGCTGAATTACATCACTTTCATTAATATTGTTTAATTTATTGATATCTCCATCAAGTATAGCTATTTGGTTATCCAAAGAATATTTGATAATTGTTCTCCCCACTTTATAAACCCCTTTAGTATTTAAAACCGGAATGAAATATCTGGTTGTAAAAGGATAATCAATTGAACAATCAGTAAGGTCTGTTTCATTGAATTTTAATTTGCCTTTATTCCTTTCTTTGAAAGCTAAAAAAGCTCCATACGATTCCAACTTGTCATATTCATTAAAGAGTTTATCAAATTCAGCCCTTGCCGATTTAAAACCCATTTGCGTTTCCCAAATCTCTTTTTCGATTGTTGTCATTTTTCCAAGCATTTGGATTACACTATCAACGGCTTCCATATTTTTAAAAGCCAAATACCCGTTTTCAACATACACATCGGGTTTAATCGCTAATTGCGATTGTTCGTCAATTAAGACATGTTCATCTTTCTGGCAACCATTAAAAATGGTTAATGCCACGGCTACCATAGCCAAAACAATTAAATTTTTCATTTCTTTGTAAAGTTTTGTGGGCTGGGAAGGTGTGAACTTCCCATTACCCGGTTAGACAAAATTTCTTTTGTAACCCGGTTCTTTTAAAGGGCTGGGTTACTTTTTGCCCTTTGGATATATATTAAGTTTAATCATGGCTTTCCCATGGAAATTACTTTAAAACTTTGTTCAAAATCTGTTGTAAAAAAAGCGTTAGCGACAGGGGTTTTTATCCTGGGCTTAACAAGCCAAAGATAAATTTTTGATTTTAAAAATGCAATTGAATTTTACCCCTCCCCCCCATAATTTAGAATCAATCTGAATTGCCCGGTGGGACTATTCATCCGATGACTCCAAGTCATCGGATGAATATAGCAACCCGGTTTTATTTATTATTTTTTATTCCTTATTTCTTATTCTTTCCCTGCCTGTTCCTTCCCTCTTTTGAATATCTTTGTAAACAAAAAAATATGGCCCGTTTTACCCACATTATTTTCGATCTTGACGGCACACTTGCCGACCCACGCGAGGGAATTCGTAACTCGATTAAATATGCCCTTGGAAAAATGAAAAAGGGGGAGTTTACAGAAGAACTGTTGGAAAGATTTATCGGCCCGTCGTTGCAATGGGG
>JBBIVS010000174.1:7306-7536 GCA_037439605.1 Draconibacterium sp.
TTTCAGCAATATTTTCGGGATGAACGACAAAGACACCGATTTGGCCGTGAAATATTTCCGCGAATATTTTGGTGAACATGGATTATACGAAAATGAACCTTACCCTGGTATTTTTAACCTGTTTGAAACTTTGCGTGCAGAAGGGAAAAAAATGTATATCGCTTCATCGAAACTCGAAAAATATGTGCATAAAATAGTTGAACATTTTGGTTTTGAGCATTATTTAACCA
>JBBIVS010000175.1:0-2582 GCA_037439605.1 Draconibacterium sp.
TGCTTATTGTTTTTGCACTGTTGGGAAACGCTGCCAACCTGGTTATCCCAAAAATCATTTCAATCGGAATTGACTCCTTTACTGCCGGAACTTATCATTTAAAAAACATTCTCATATTGTTTGTTGTTGCGTCCACCGTCATTTTTTTCTTTTCTTATTTGCAAATGCTTGTTCAAACTTACGCATCAGAAAAGGTAGGTTTTGATCTTAGGGAAAAACTTTCCGATAAAATATCACGCCAGAGTTACTCATTTATTCAAAAAGCCAACCCATCGAAACTGCTCACCAATCTTACCTCCGACATGGATTCGGTGAAAACGTTTGTATCGCAGGCGGTTACTTCAATAGTTTCCTCGGTATTCATGATTATCGGTACATCAGTACTCTTGCTGATTATCAACTGGAAACTTGCCATTCCGGTGCTGGTGATTATTCCGTTGGTTGCCGTAACTTTTTACCTGATTGTGAAAAAAGTAAAGGTTTTGTTTGAACGGAGCCGCGAGGTTGTTGACTGGCTGAATAAGGTAATCAACGAAAGTATTCTGGGTTCGGCCATTATCAGGGTAATTAACTCGCAGCACCTGGAATACCGGAAATTCCTTACAGCCAGTGCCGAATCGAGGGATATCGGAATTTCGATTGTTGCCCTTTTTGCCACGTTGATTCCGGTTATCACCTTCGTGGGCAACCTTGCAACTCTGGTTATTCTGGCGCTGGGTGGCCATTTTGTAATCTCGGGAAAACTGTCGCTTGGTGATTTTGCCGCTTTTAACAGTTACGTTACCATTCTCATTTTCCCGATTATCATTATCGGTTTCATGAGCAATTTAATCGCACAGGCCACCGCATCATACGAAAGGATCGACCAGGTTTTAAAAGCTCCTGAAACAGCCGATACAGGAACCATCAACAATCCATTACAGGGTAAAATAGAATTGAAAAATATTTCGGTTTTGTATGATGGCAAACCGGCTTTAAAAGAAGTTTCATTGGTAATAGGACCCGGTTCGCGGACTGCGATTATCGGGCCAACCGCAGCAGGGAAAACACAGTTGCTGTATCTGCTTACCGGTCTCGTAAAACCCGATGAAGGTACAGTGGAATTTGACGGGATAAAAATTGATGACTTTAAAAAGGAAACATTTCACAGCCAGATTGGATTTGTATTTCAGAGCAGTGTGATGTTTAACATGAGCCTGCGCGAAAATATTGCATTCAGTGACACGGTTACCGACGAGTCGCTGAAAAAGGCAATTGAAACTGCGGAACTAAAGGAATTCATCGATTCATTGCCGAACAGGCTTGATACAATGGTATCAGAAAGGGGTACAAGCCTTTCTGGTGGACAGAAGCAGCGGATTATGCTTGCCAGGGCGCTTGCGCTGAACCCGAAAATACTTCTTCTCGATGATTTTACTGCCCGTGTCGATCCACAGACAGAAAAGAAAATCCTGCAAAACGTTAAGATTAATTATCCCGGACTGACATTGATTTCTGTTACACAAAAAATCAGTCCGGTTAAAGATTACGACCAGATTGTTCTTTTGATGGAAGGCGAATTGATTGCTGCAGGAAAACATGAAACATTGCGGACTACCTGCCCGGAATATGTTCAGATTTATGAGTCACAGAAAAGCACAAGCCATTTTGAAATGAGTTCCGATTTTGAATCGGAACGAATTACATCTGATACCATAAAAAATTAACAATTTCAATCAGATGAACTACAATCTTAGCATAGAACAGGAAGAAAAGAAAGAGAAAAAACCAGGCTTCAAATCGGTGAAAAGCCTTGTCGCTCACATGGTGGAGGAGAAAAAAGTTCTGCTCTTTGCCTTTATTGCCATGATAATAACGGCCGTTCTAAACCTTGCCGGCCCAATCATTATCGGTCATACCGTTGATAACTACATTCAAACCGGTCAGTTTCACGGTGTGCTGGTTTACAGCGGAATTCTGCTTGTTATGTACATTGTGGCGCTTGTCGCGGGTTACCTTCAAACCAAATTAATGGGCAATGTGGGGCAGCGAATGTTATACACTTTGCGAAATTCCGTTTTCCACAAACTTCAGGAATTGCCTTTCGACTTTTTTAATCAGAATAAAGCCGGCGACCTGATTTCGAGGATTAACAACGATACCGACAAGGTAAACCAGTTTTTCTCGCAATCGCTGATGCAGTTTCTGCGCGTTATCCTGATTATGGTCGGGTCGGGAATATTTTTATTGTCTATTCATTTTGAACTGGGAGCGGCTGCTCTTTCTCCAGCTATTCTGATTTGGGTTTTTACAAAAACTGTGTCGCCCTGGGTTAAAAAGAGGAATAAAGTAAACCTGAAAAGTGTTGGCAACCTGAGTGCTGAAGTTCAAGAAAGCCTGAATAATTTTAAGGTTGTTGTGGCCTTCAACCGGCGTGATTATTTCAGGAAACGATTCGATACAGTTAACCGCGACAATTATTCAACTTCGGTAAAAGCCGGGATTGCGAATAACACATTTCTGCCGGTTTATACTTTCTTTTCGAATATCGGGCTAATGATTGTGCTGGCTTTTGGTATATATTTTATTTCAATCGGTCAGTT
>JBBIVS010000175.1:2592-2838 GCA_037439605.1 Draconibacterium sp.
CACTCGGGCTTTTAATCAGTTTTATTGCTTATGTAAACAGTTTTTACAGCCTCTCCGTCAGCTTGCATCATTGTGGTCAAGTTTCCAAGTTGCCCTCGCCGCATGGGACCGGATTCTTAAAATGCTCGAATTGAAAAATAATTTACCTCAAATAGCTTCAAATGGAATTGACGAAACAGCGACTCTGATTTCATTTCGCGATGTATCTTTTTCGTATCCTAACGGGAGCGAAGTACTGCACCGGAT
>JBBIVS010000175.1:2848-7534 GCA_037439605.1 Draconibacterium sp.
GAAAAGAGGGAAAACTTATGCTTTTGTGGGGCCAACCGGTGGTGGAAAAACAACAACTGCTTCTTTAATTGCCCGTTTGTACGACCCGACCAAAGGCAAAGTTTTATTTGATGGTCGCGATATCCGTTCTTTTTCGCCTGAAGAACGTGTAAAAAAGATCGGTTTTATACTTCAGGATCCTTATTTATTCAGCGGAACGATTCGTGAAAATATTTTGTATGGAAACGAGGAATACAGTAATGTTGATAACAATGAACTTAAGCGGATTTTTCATGACTCAGGACTTGAAACTTTGCTGCTCAGGTTTGAAAACGGACTTGATACCAAAGTTGATGTTTCAGGCGACGATATCAGCCTGGGACAGAAACAACTGATTGCATTTATGCGCGCCGTGCTGCGTAAACCCGATTTGCTTATTCTCGATGAGGCAACCGCCAATATCGATACTGTAACCGAAAAACTGCTGGAAGATATTTTACAGAAACTACCGGCTTCAACAACAAAAGTAATTATCGCCCACCGGCTGAATACCATTGCCAATGCCGATGTAATTTATTTCGTAAACACCGGAAACGTTACCCGGGCCGGTTCGCTGAATGAAGCTGTTGAAATGTTGATGAATGGGAAAATGGCAAGTTGAGTTTTTAATGAAAAAGCCACTTTCTTATTCCCTTTTGGAGTTCCCAGTTTTTCGCCACCACAGGCCAGTACGATATATTGTTTACCATGGATTTGATAATTTCCGGTGTGGCATACGAAGCGGCAGGGAGTTTTGTCTGCCAGATCAGTTTTCCGGTACGCACATTAAACGCCCGGATATCGCCGGAGCGGCGCCAGCATCTTCTGAAACCCGCACCTGCATTATAATTAAATAGTTATAAATTGTTCCGGGCGTGTTGCTTTTTATTTCTTTGTATTTTGCCGAATCTGGCAGCCCGGTGTGCAGGTTTACTTTTCCATGGTCGCCAAATGTTGGTATTAAAGTTCCTTCCATAGCATTCAGAGCCAGCAGGTTTTCACCCGCAGTATAGAAAATGCGTTTGTCATTTCCATTTTCACAGTAAGCAATCCCGCGGCTGACTCCGTTTGATGCAGTTGAATCGGCGAAGAGCCACAATTGTTTGCCGGTGGCAGCATCAAGCGCAAATTATGGGATATCTTCACTGATTACAAACCCTTATAAAATGAATAAACTTTTGGATTTAATCCCGCTGCTGCATTTTGCAGTTGTTCAGACATATTTCCGTAAATCTCAAGTTCAAAGGCGGCAATGCCAAAAAGTTTACCGAGGAGTTCTCCCACATTTCCCATGTGTGCAAGCACTGCATTCGAATCGGCATAAGTTTCGCGGACAATGCATTCCGACTCATTAGGACAAAAGAACCAGTCGTATTGAAGCGCGTCTTTTCATTATTTTTAACCGCATTCACACAATCGGCTGCAATTTTTTTAAACTGGTCCACTTGCCCTTCTTGGATTTTAAACTTTGCTGTAAGCTGAATGTTTTTCATAATTATTTCAAAATTTAGATTTTTACATATATTTTTAGCTTTTATTTACTGTAAAAGAATGATTTAAGGTTAAATCAGTATTTGTTAATTCTCAATCTGGCCACACTGATTTTGAATCATAAATCACGAATGTTGCAAAATCAAATCTTGAAGCAAAATAAGAGATTTACATCTTTTATTCAAAAAATGGAATGAAAATCAAATAAAAATGTGTTTTGAGCTTTGTTAACTTTAAATATTTGACAAGTCATTTACACCTTCGCCCACACTCCGGCAACAGGTGATTTGCAGAATTTGCACTTCCCGTTTTCCAGGTTATTCTGAACAATCTTGTATCCTTTGCGTTCCACAACCAGCTTTTTGCATTTCGGGCAGGCAGTGTTTTCGGCATCCATACCGGGAACATTTCCAATATATACGAATTTCAGTCCTTCCTGAACAGCAATATCTCTTGCGCTTTTCAGAATATTAACCGGGGTTGGCGGTAGTTGGGTCAGTTTGTACAAAGGCTGGAACCGGCTGAAATGAAGCGGTACTTCTGTAAACCCGTTTTTAGCAAGCCATCCGCACATTTTTTTTATCATTTCAAGGTCGTCTGTCCACGATGGAACTATAAGGTTGGTTATTTCAAGCCACACACCCTCGTTTTTCATGGTCACCAATGCATCGAGAATGGGTTGCAATTTTCCGGCATTCAGTTTCAGGTAAATTTCATCGCTGAACGATTTGAGGTCAATGTTGGCGGCATCGGTAACCTTGCAAAGTTTTAAAAGTGGTTCTCGGTTGATGTATCCTGCCGACACCAATACGTTTTTGATTCCAGCCTGTCGCGCCAAAACAGAAGTATCGGTTGTATATTCATAAAAAGTGATTGGTTCGGAGTAAGTGTAGGCAATTGAATCGCATTTATTTGCAATGCAATTTTCAACCACTTTTTCAGGGGGTAAATCGTAATTTTTAGTTTCATCGGGACTTTTTTGCGAAATAGTCCAGTTCTGGCAGTTCAGGCAGGCGAGGTTGCACCCTGCAGTGGCGATTGAAAATGCTTTGCTTCCGGGAAGAAAGTGGTTCAATGGTTTCTTTTCTATCGGATCGACATGAATGGCACACGGATTTCCGTAAGCTGTGGACCAGAGTTTCCCCTTTTTATTTACCCTGTTGCGGCAATCACCCGCTTCGCCCTCTTTAATATCACATTCGTTAGGGCAAATCAGGCAGCGGATCCCTTTGGGAGTTTCGGTGTAAAACATTGCTTCTTTTGTCCATTTTCTGCCGTTTTCAGGTGATACTGATTCTGAAAACGAAGCAGAAAACGGATTGTACAAACAAAATCCACCTGCCCCAAAAATCGCCGTTTTGAAAAATTGCCTTTTGTTCATTCAAATTAATTATTTATTTATCTGATATATAACACAATGCGGCTAAAGCCAGGTTCAGTGGTAAATTATATAATCCGTCAGCTAAAGCAGGCGGCAATAAAAAGCGTAAAAAATTTGAATTGCTGTATAAATTGCCGTTCACATTAGTGAACGGATTTATTGAATATTGATTATCAAGGGTTTTTAACCCCATTTCCAAATTATCAAACATAGTTATCAATACGAAAAACAGGGTTAAAAGATACTTAATTTTCGAATTGAAAATGCCAGTGTCCCGCTTAAAATGTTGAGCGCCGCTACAATCAAACACGTGTAAACCAAGCCAACCATAGGAAGCAGAACAATTGCCGTGAGAAATGCCCCAAACGCTGAACCGGCCAAATCGGTGCTGTAATTCACCCCTGAAGTTTCACAAAATGAATTCTGCTGAAGTTTTGAGGCAAGTAAAAATTCGAAACCCACAGCAAAAGCAAGCGCAAATACAAGCACAAAAAACATAAATTGTACCGGCAGCCTCAAACCGGCAAATTCCCCGGTTATTTGAATCAGAAATGGAAGAACGACTGCAAATGCAGCAAGTCCGAATTGCAATCTGAAGTAGCTTTTTATTTGTGGAAAACCGGATTTTAAATTGATTGAACTTCCAAGTGCCATTCCGGCCATAAAAACAGCGAAGAAAAATGCAGTTGCAATGTACAGGCTCCCAAAATAATTTTGATAAGCCAGCATAAGTGCAATTTCGAGCGAAGCGGCGGTAAATCCACCTGTGTAAAGGCCCGTTGTAACAGGGTTGAGTTTGATAAAAAAGAGCAAAAACATCACCAGCGGAACAAGTATCAGAATCTTGTAGCTGGCACCCGATTGGCTCAGCCAGTGATGGATTTGTTTAATGAACATGTAGGGCGAAAAATCATGGTTTACAGGAGCTGAAAGGTTTAATTGCCCAGTTAATGTCTGGCTTCGGGCGGTTAACAGTGTATCGTCAATATAAAACTGATTAACATATTCGGTAACAATTCCTTTGTTTGCAATCATTGCGGCGATATTTGCGGTGAGCGGCTGATCAGAAGCAATAAAGTAGTTTTTCTCCCCTGTAAGTAAAAGTTGGTTTTTGAAGTTTAATCCAATGGTTTTCCAAAGTGAGGAATTTACTTCGAGGGCGTTGTCTTCAGCGTAATTCGCCGTTGATGGAAGGCTTGTGCATAAAACACTCTCCTGATTGCAATGTTTCTTTACGGTTTCGAAAAATTCGGCAGTGTAAAACCGGTTCAGACCAAGTGATGAGGGTGGGGGAAGGTTTAAAAGTATCACATCATATTTTTGATTTGATCCCGCGATAAATGACCTGACATCTGATTTTACAACTTCAACATTGGTAATATCCAAACCCGTTTTACCCCAGTCTTTCAGGCTGTTAAAAATCTCTGGGTTGATTTCGAGGTAAGTAATCCTGTTCACCTTGTATTTTTCGATTTCTTTTATCATTCCTGAAATTCCACCTGAAACAAGCAAAACACGTTGTGGATTTTTGTGCTGCACCATGGCAAAATGTACCGATTCCTCGTTCATCATCATATTTTCAGTGTAAAACTGAAGATCGTTGTTCTCATATACATTTAGTTGGCTGGTCTGCTTTGTGATAACCAGATTGCCATATCGCGTGCTCCGGTTTACCACCATTTCCTGGTTGGGGAAAAACATCTTTTTAATCCGGTTATCAGGTTTGAAAATGAAAATCAGAATTGGCACAGCCAAAGCGGTCAAAATGATTATTAAACTGGTTTTTTTATTTTCAG
>JBBIVS010000176.1:0-7495 GCA_037439605.1 Draconibacterium sp.
TGTAAATGTACCTCCCTGAATTTCTTCTATTCCGAGTTTATTGTTTCGTGCAGCATTTGCCAATCGGTTTAATTCTTTGGTAATGCCTACCAGATTTCTCTGTTCGGCATTTTTAATAACCGGAACAATCAGGTTTCCATCGGGTTTGGCAACCGCTATTCCAATGTTAATGCCCTTCTTCATGATTATTTTATCGCCATCAACAGAAGAATTTACCAAAGGAAATTCGGCAAGCGCTGCAGCAACAGCTTCTGTGAATACAGGCATGAAAGTTATTTTTTCACCGTATTTCTTTTCAAATACCTCTTTATTTTTATTTCTCCACAAAACCAGTTCAGTAACATCTGCTTCAACTACCGATGTAACGTGCGGTGAAACCTGCTTTGACATTACCATGTGGTCGGCAATTAATTTACGAACCCGGTCCATTTCAATGATTTGGTCGCCGGCGCCTACTGAAACCGGCGGAGGGGTAATGGTTTTGCGTTCAATAACAGTTTCCGCTTTTTTAACCGGTGAAACTGTTTTTCCACCTTGTTTATTTTTGATGTATTCAAGAATATCATCTTTTTGAACCCGTCCATTTGCACCAGAACCTTTTATTGATTCAAGTTCCTCAAACGAAATATTCTCTTGTTTGGCAATGGTTTTAACCAACGGAGAATAGAATCTGTTCGATAATTGACGAACATTTTCAATTTTGGTTTCTTCAGTTTTCGCTAATTCAGAATGTTCTTTTTTTGCTAAGTCATCCTTTGGTTTTTCTGCTTCAACATTTTTTTCTGAATCATCTTTGGAAACACCACTACTTATGTTGATTAAAGCCAAAACCTCGCCTACTGCCACAAGGCTGTTTTCAGGATACAATATTTTGGAAACAACGCCATCAACTGGAGATGGAATTTCAGAATCGACTTTGTCAGTGGCAACTTCGAAAAGAATATCATCCTCTTCAACCTTATCACCCTCTTTTACAAACCATTTGGTAATGGTTCCCTCCTGGATGCTTTCACCCAGTTTTGGCATAACTATTTGAAAATTTGACATGATTACTATAGTGTTATTAAATTTATTGCTATTTACGGTTTATATAACAAGTCAAAAATTGAAATGTTCACATTGCAATTTTAATTAAGAACCTAAATTTCCCACAATATCATTTATTGAATTCAAACCATGTCTTTCCATGTAATTCTCAATTCCATCAATGATTTGCAAAGGAATAAAAGGATCTTTAAAAATTGCCGTACCCACCTGAACTGCCGAAGCGCCGGCAAGCATAAATTCGATGGCATCGGTAGCATTCATTATACCCCCCATTCCAATGATTGGAATTTTTACGGCATGATATACCTGCCATACCATTCGCAAGGCAATCGGTTTAATTGCTGGTCCCGATAATCCGCCAGTTACGGTTGAAAGAAGGGGAATCCTTTTTTCAGCATCAATCGCCATTCCCAAAAATGTATTCACCAGCGAAACACTGTCTGCCCCATGCTCTTCAACTGCTTTGGCAATTTCGGCAATATCGGTGACATTTGGCGAAAGTTTTACTATCAGAGGTTTTGAACAAACCCGCCTAACTTCCCGTGTGACAGCTATTGCACCCGGACAACTTATTCCAAACGACATTCCGCCTTCTTTTACATTCGGGCACGAAATATTTAACTCAATTGCCGTTATTCTGTCCAATTCATTTACTTTCTCTGTAACTTCGATGTATTCCTCAACTGTTGAACCATTAACATTTGCAATCAGATGCGTGTCGAAATCTTTAATCCGGGGATAAATATGTTGAATAAAATAATCAACTCCCTTGTTTTGCAAACCAACTGCATTTAGCATCCCTGAAGCAGTTTCAGCCATACGCGGGTATGCATTCCCGTCACGGTTTTTAAGGGTAATTCCCTTAAGTAAAATCGCCCCTAATTTCGAAACATCATAAAAATCGTTTAACTCCTCAGCAAATCCCGAAGTTCCGGAAGCAGTCATTACCGGATTTTTTAAATTCAAATCCTTTATTTTTACACTTAAATCTACCATTTCAAATCATTGATATTAAATACTGGTCCCTCGGTACAAACACACAAATTGCCCCTAACAGTTGGCTCAATACAACAAAGACAAACACCAAAACCGCAGGCCATTAAATTTTCGAGCGAGACCTCACAGAATATATTGCATTTTTTTGCCTCACGGGCAATTGCTTTCATCATTGCATCAGGACCACATGCATAAATTTTATCGAATGTTTTTAGTTTATTCCGAAAAACTGAATGTTGGGTTACAAATCCTTTTTCACCCAAACTGCCATCTTCCGTAGTAAAATAAAAATTTCCAAATTGCATGTGATTATCCAAATTAATATGATCTTCAATTGATTTAGCCCCGATAATTAAATGAACAAAGTCAGGGTTTAATCCTGATTCTTTTACCAGGTACAACAACGGCGCAACACCGCTTCCACCTCCAATTAATAAAATACGTTCATTTTGCCTGGGAAGTGTAAAACCCTTACCTAAAGGATAAATAACACTAACCGATTCGCCTTTTTGGGTTTCCGTTAATTTTTTGGACCCTCTGCCAAGAATTTTAACAATTAATGAAACAGTGTTTTGTGAATAATCTACATCGAAAACAGAAAAAGGCCGTCGCAAAAATATTTCACTTGTATTTTTAATTTCAACATTAACAAATTGACCAGGTACAAACTTTGGTAATGGTTTTTGAGAAACTAACCTGATTATAAAATTAGAAGCATTTAAAGGTATGTTTTCTGAAACAGTAAAATTTTGAACTTCTTTTAAATTCATGCCAATTAAATTTAAGCACAAAGATAAATATTAGCTGATAATAATTATGGCTAAACAATTGAATTGATGCCATAAAAAAAGGGCCGTCACTCTTGACGGCCCCACATGAATTCTGTACTTCTCTAAAACTAACTTTACTCGGATTTCATATTTTATCACATAAGTGAATCTAATGCATTTCAATACTATACAAATGTAATAATAAAATTAACACGATGTACATATGTAATATATTTTTTTCATCTGTTCATTTTTAATCAAAACAATAAATAGCATTTTCATTTTTGCCACCATTTAAAAAAGGAAAAGGCCGCTATTCCTAACGACCCGGTAACTCCGTACTTGCAGCGAACAACTTAATTGGGTTTGTAAATCTCTTCGCGTTTAATCTAAATGTCCAAAAATTCAATCTGTTTAATTACACTACAAATGTAACATGATAATTTTAATATGCAATATATTTGTAAATATATTTCACAAAATACACTATAGTATTATCAACATTTGTAAATTTAATAGATCTAGTGTTTGTTAATTTACATTCTTTCAATACCTTACGTATTATGCATGCCTTATTCATTTGAAAAATTTGTGTACAGAATTTAAGCATACGATTAGTTTATTATACGATTATTGGTATAGTTTTATTTGTAATCGAGAATTAAAGGGGATCTATCGTTAAAGTTGCGGAGTAAAACAGGATGAGACACTTTAATGATCAGACATTTAATATATAAAAAAAGGGCTGCCGCGAAAAGCAGCAACCCTAGTTTTATCACAACTCCTTATGATAAAAGAATGTGGAGTTTATAAGTCATCAATCATCTTCATTTTTTATTATAATCCATAAAAGTCCCATCTTCGAATAGTAAAACCACCTTACCTATTGTCTTTTCACTTTTACTATTTTCAATCATATCTCTTTTTTCTTCTTTTATCAATGGTTTAACTATTTCTTTTGGTGGAGGAGTTTTCTCTTGCTCTCCGCCTATTTCAATCTCCGAAGTCATTTCGCCTTTTCCTGTTAACAGCCATCTGGCATTTAAATCAGGAAAACATATCAATAATTTTTCAATGAAGGCAGCACCAGGCATATTTCTACCGTTGAGTATATGCGAAATATTGGATCGTTGAACCTCAAGCAGATTTGCAAGTTCTCCTGCAGATATACTTTTGTAATCCATATATTTCTTAATGCGGTCCTTCATTTATTTTCAAAGTATCATTTTAACTATAATAAATAGAAGGTTAGTTTCATGTACAGCGTTTCAAATTAGTGTACGAATGTAATATAATTTATTTACAAAAAATTTGTTCCGCAAAAAAAAATATCAGCAGCCGGCGGAAATGGTTTAAAAAGCCATGTATTAAACTTTATATAACCACCTTAATAGTCTGGTTTATAGGTTTTTATTGAATAAAATAATGTCTTTTTAAAATTTTATTAGCTGCGTTTTGCCTAATTACTCAATAATCAGTTTAAATAAATATTTTAAGTTATTGATATTAAGAATTATATAGTATTTTTTACAAAGTTACAGCATATTTATTACAACGTGGTTTTGTAAATTGCTATAGTTTAATAATTAATAGTTGGTTTTTAAAATTTATCCTGTCAATCTGTCACTAATTGGTTTTTGAATTCTATGTGCATTTTTGATTTACATTCTTTCTGAATAAAAATTTCAGGACTGATTTGTAAAATATACCTACGCGAATGGATTTAGATGAAAATTAAATCTCGTCATTTTCATTATTTTTTATTGAACTTACTTTTACAAAGTTGATAAATGGTTGTAAGCAGGCTTTACATTATTACAACAATGATATTTACCTTTGTAATTATAAAGGCTTTCTTATAATTAACCTATGTGAATAGATTATTAATGTGCCACTGTAGCTATTACTGAAAATATTAAATTCTCAGCGCGTTAAATATCAGCAAAATAAAACTAACGCATTGATATGCAATATTTTTAATAGTCAAGGTAAAATATTACTTTTGCAAGCAAACAATCAGAAAACAAAGAAATTTGTCGTAAATGAGAACATTTCAATTACTATCATTAGTCATTTTCCTTTTATTTTATTCTATTGTTTCTTTCGGAGCAATCAAAGGTTTACTGCGGATTGCATTACCAAAAGACAGGGCTAAAATAATCAGGGGAATGTTATTTTATTCCATTTTGGTATTAGCTGGATTTGTTTTGCTCTATATATGGCCATTGACTACAAGAAGCACCAAAGAATATACCATGCATTTAATATTTAATGCTTTGCTTTCTATTGATTTTGTATTTAAAATTCCTCTTGCGCTGTCATTGTTGTTGGGCATTCCTTTTTCCATTAAAAACAAAACAATAATCTGTTACATGGGATTTTTTATATCACTAGGATTGGCCTTAAGTTTAATATATGGAACAATTTGGGGAAGAAGAGATTTGACCATCAATAATATAGAACTTGAATTTACCGGATTGCCACCAAAATATGATGATTTTAAAATATTGCAAATTTCAGATATTCATTTGGGTGGTTTTATGAAATCAAGACATTTAATGAAGGAAGTTTTAACAGAAACTAAAAAAATACATCCTGATATTATTTTGTTTACTGGCGATTTGGTTAACAATTTTTCCACAGAATTGAATGGATGGAAAACCATTTTTCAGGAAATTTCTGAAAACAGACCCAGCTTCGCGATTCTTGGAAATCATGATTACGGAAACTATTCGAATTGGAAAAGTGAAACAGAAAAAACTGAGAATTTCAATCAAATTGTAAATGCGCACAAAGATTTTGGTTTTCACCTTTTAAATAACGAAAATGTAAAATTAAAATCGGGTGAAGATTCAATTTTTATCATTGGGGTTGAAAACTGGGGCCATCCCCCGTTTCCGCAATATGCAAACCTGGAACAAGCAATGAATGGCGTACCGGCCAATGCTTTTAAAATTTTAATGACGCATGATCCTTCTCACTGGGATCAGGTTATTAAACAGCGGGGCGATGTCCAGTTAACATTGTCGGGCCATACTCATGGGATGCAATGGGGAATAATAAAGGCTGGGATTATTTTTAGTTTGAGTTATTTTACCCGGAAAAACTGGGGAAGGTTATACAATTATGGGAATTCCTATTTGTATGTGAACACCGGAATTGGTACAGTTGGTATCCCCTGGCGTGTAAACATGCCTGCTGAGTTAACAGTAATTACTTTAAAGCGTATGGAAATCAACTGAAAACAGAAAGTCAAAATAAACATTTTGTTTTTCAGGTAAATAAGATGCACGAAATCCTATTTCAACAGGTGCGTAGAACCTGAGAAAATTAGCATTACCCGTTAGTTCAATTCCAAACGACGAAATATTTTTATTGAAGGTATCCACTACTTTTCCATCTTTATAAATATTGGCATTTAGGTATGCGTAATCGGCAAATAAAGAAGCATTTACACGCTGAAGATAAACAAGGCTTCCTAAACTCCATTCAGGATAAAACAATGGTAATTTATAGTCGGAAGCAAAACTGTACATATAGTTTGTATTGATTTTACCCCAACCCCGCGGATACCGGATGATATCGGAAAAACTAATTGAACCGGCACTTTTTTTATTTTGTGCACCGCTGTATAAACGAATTCCGTGGTTTTGTTTAATTCCCGGCAAATATAAATACGACTGCCCAAGCGCTAAACTTCCCAAATCTGTATCTCCAAAAGGTGAATGCTTATATAAACCATCAACAACAAAACCAAAATCCGGATAAACATCCTGCATACTTTTTCGCAATAATTGCTGATAATAAAGCCGGTAAGTAAACGATTGAAAACTACCTTCGAAAAACTTTTGGGGAGTTGAAGAATTGTGTGTGTATTTGGTAAAATCATATTTTACTTCGGGTTGAACAAAACGGTTAAACTTACCTCTCGATAAATCCAGGGGAATCCGTACATCTGCACCAAAATCAGTTTCCATCCAGGTAAATCGTTTTATCACGGTGTCCTGCGAAATTATCTGGCCTGATGAGTTTTTGGTTTGCTCAATTACTACATACTCCGAAGCTCTGTTTCCCGAACTTATTTCAAAATCGAAAACCGGATACCAACCTTTGTAGGTATATTTACCATAAAAACTACCTGTTTTCTCCGTCACATTCCACTCATAACCCAGATTTAACATGGCAGTTCCCAATTTATTTTGCGAAACAACACTAACTCCCGGCGAAATTTCATAAGAATCGGCATCAACAACAGCAGGCGCCCAACTGTGAAAATTGAGCAGATGCTTTGCTTTACTGTATTTTTTTGATTCATATTGAACGGTATCCGAAGTTGAAAAATCCAAAACTCCGGGCTCCTGCCTTGCCATCTCATCCGCTAAGGCATACCCGAATTTCTCTACACTATTAATTTCGAGTTCCTTCATTTGGTCTGTTTTAACCTTAATCAACCGAAATCCATCAGCAGTGTAATCGCTTAAAATCAGATTTTTACCTGAAGTTGAAAAAGCAGGCGATTCAATTCCAAAACGTGATTCATAAACCTGAAAAACCGATTTGTCATCCAAATTCATACGATATAAGTTATTTTTACCCGAATGGGTGCCGACAAAATATAAGTCGTTATTGAGTAGGCGGAGATTTTTTATTTCTCCCAAATCCTTGTCGAGTAAAATCTCATA
>JBBIVS010000177.1:0-7465 GCA_037439605.1 Draconibacterium sp.
TATGCAAAGACCAATCCAACCCGACCACTTATTCAATGCGAATATGCACATGCCATGGGAAACAGTGTCGGCAACCTCCAGGATTACTGGGATTTAATAGAAAAATACCCCGCGCTGCAGGGTGGTTTCATCTGGGACTGGGTTGATCAGGGACTGTTAACCGAAAACGAAACCGGTGAAAAATTCTGGGGATACGGCGGTGATTTTGGTCCCGACACTGTTCCGTCGGACGGCAACTTCTGCTGTAACGGTCTGGTAAGCCCCGACCGCTCGGTGAAACCTCACCTTCTGGAAGTGAAAAAAGTTTACCAGTACATCGGTTTCAAACCTGTTAACCTGAAAAAGGGAACCATTGAAATTAGTAATAAATTCGCTTTCCTCAATCTTTCAGCTTTCGATTTCAACTGGGAAATAGTGGGCGACGGACAAGTGGTTAAAAATGGCGCGTTCAATGATGTTAACCTCGAACCCGGACAGACTTCGGCAGTAAATTTTGACAACAATTTTGAACCTGTTGCCGGAGTTGAATATTTTCTGAATGTAAAAGCGAAACTCAAAAACAACTGGAGTTTGCTCGAAGCCGGAACCGAACTGGCTGCTGAACAAATGGCTCTGCCTGTTTTTGTGGCAGTTCCGGCAGCAAACAAAGCCGATTTTCCGGCGGTGAATGTTCAGGATAATGAAAGTTCTGTAACCATCGCAGGCGAAGGTTTTGCTGTTGCTTTCGATAAAAAAGCCGGTGTGATGACCAGCTTCAAAAAAGGAGATTCCGAATTGCTGAAAAGTGGCCTTGTGCCGAATTTCTGGCGGGCACCCATCGATAACGACTTTGGAAACAGGCTCGACCGCAGAAGCCGTGTTTGGCGCACAGCCGGCGAAACCCGCAAAGTTGCAGGTGTTTCAGTTGCTCAGAAAGCTGCAAATTCAGCCGAAATTGTAATGAAGTTTGATTTGGTAAACGACAGCAACCAGGTTATTGCGAGTTACCAGTCGGTTTATACTGTTTTGGGTTCGGGTGATGTGCTTGTTGACAACAGTTTTAAAATGACAAAAGACGGCTTGCCCGAAATCGTGAGAATGGGTATGAACCTCGAAATGCCGCGCAATTACGACCAGTTTACTTACCTGGGGCGTGGTCCGCACGAAAGCTACTGGGATCGCAAAACCAGCGCTTTTGTGGGATTGTACAAACAAACCGTAGCCGAACAATACTGGCAATATGTGCGCCCGCAGGAAAACGGCAACAAAACCGATGTCCGCTGGGCTGCCATTACCGATACCAATGGAAACGGATTATTGTTTGCAGGATTGCCGCTGCTTGAAGTGAGTGCTCACCACAATCTGCTTGAAGATTTTGAATCGGAAATACGTAGTTTCGACAATCAGCCCAATGTAACGCCGGCGGTAAACCGCCACATAAACGATGTAAAACCACGCGACCTGACTTCGGTAAATATCGACTATAAACAAATGGGAGTTGGAGGCGACGACAGCTGGGGCGCCCGCACTCACGACCAGTATCGCCTTACTGATAAGGAATACAAATATTCTTTCCGAATGAAAGCGATTGCCGCCGGCGAAAAACCAGAGGAAGTGGCAAAAATGAAATTGTAATTCTGAAATTAAATAACTGCAAAAAAGTTCAATATTAATAGCCCCGGGTTTTCGAATCCGGGGTTTTTTGTTAGTGGATGATTGACCTGCTTATGCAGCTAACTCAATTCCTGTTTTTTTGATTTCAGCAACAAATGGATTTCCTGAATTAAAATCCTCTTGTGATATTGGGTGTGGTTCAATCCTTGAGTCTATTTTTGCAGCTAACAACATCAATTGAACCTGTACATCAAATCGTTTTGAATCATCCAAATTTGTAAAAATCAACGCTAAATCAATGTCGCTATCTTCTGTCGATTTTCCTTTTGCATAGGAGCCAAATAAATAAGCGCTCTCAATTTCAGGGAACTTTTCCTTAATCAAATCAAGATACTTAGTTATTGCAATATCAACATTTTTATCCATAATCTTAATTCTATCATTTTATCAACCCATTCTGAAGTATATTCCGGGGTACACTGTTTCTTAAAACTCATTTTATAATCATCATATCTTGCATTAATATTGAATGCTGTAATTGTCACAAGTTGCTCCGTTTTATCATCCGTTAATTCCAAATCAGCTTTTTCAGCCAGTCTTAGCAGATTGTGAATAAAAGGAGGATAGTCTGATTTTACTTTAACAAAATATGCTTTTAACAATTTCTCAATCATTAGATGACCTATAAATAGCGACCAACTATATCTTTTTGAATCAAACATAGTAATCATGGTCCCGAAATCGTCTTCAGCACCATCAATCCAATATTTTATCAACGAGTCTTTATTTAGTTCATTATTTTCCATTAACTCAAAAGTACAATAAATTCGGAAATCAATGTATTTCAAATTACATTATGCACTTTTTGCTTTTGGCACAATGTCAGGTTCTCCCCCAGTTCGCACCGGTTTGCAACCGGAGAACATCCGATTGCTATAAGATTCGATAGAATTGAAATTAATGGTTTCTGCCGTTTCCGGTAAGGCATGGATTACACTGCGTTAAATCCGCGCCAGCCAGCGTTTAGTTCCTATTTCTCTTAGGCGGGCATCAATGAATGAATGTTTTGCCAACAACTTTTCCAAAGTTCTAAAACTTTGGAAAAGTTGAAAAACATTCTGATTTTTTCTTCTAATTTTAACCTGAATTCTAAACCAATTACTATGAAACCACTTCTTTTACTTTTGACAGTTTTATTAGCCATTTCATGTACTGTAAAAAATCCGGCCAATTTTGATTTGAAAGGTATTCAGCAGAAAAATCCTGAAATCTGTGAATTACAGAACGATGTTTTGAAAATTTCGCCGAATAATGAAAACCAAAGTCTCACAGTTTGGGAAGGCACTGATCCCAAAATGTGGAAAAATGCAAACTACCTGGTTTGCGAAATCTGGCACGAAAACGATTTCAGCGGAATTCTGAATATTGAATTCTTTCGCGATGAAAAGGGAAACGACAGCATTGTTACTCAAAGTGGTTCTGTTGCCGGCGATAAAAAACAAACTCCCAGAATGGCAGCCAAAATCGGCGTTCTGCCAAAACTGAAAACCAAAGTGATTTTTCCGCTGGAACATTTGAATGCACAGGAAATTTTTATGCCCCGTTTCCCGCGACAGTTAAAGGGAACTGTACTCGGAAACCGCATGAAACCTGAAGAAACCTCGAAAGTGGTTATTCGTTTTGGCCCCTGGAAAGAACCTCATTTTACCCCTGAATTTGAAATTGCCGCAGTTTATCTTACCAATGAAATTCCCGAACCGTTTCCGCCGGTTGAAACAAAAGTGGTGGATAAACTCGGGCAGTGGACTGCAAAAGATTGGCCGGGGAAATTAAAAGATGAAAACGAATTAAAGAGCTTGCTTGAAAATCAGTTGGAGGCAGCACAAACTTCTTCGTTCCCCGAAACCTGGAGCAAATACGGTGGATGGAAAGAGAAAAAGTTTGAAGCCACCGGATTTTTCCGCACGCACAACGACGGAACCCGCTGGTGGCTGGTCGATCCTGATGGTTATGCATTTGTTTCGGTTGGTGTCGATTGTATCCGCAGTAATGCTTCGGGTGTGATTACAGGTCAGGAAGATCTGTTTGAATGGCTGCCCGATTCCACCGACAATCTTTATAAAGCTGGATATTCAGGCCGGGAAAAATATGTTCAGGCCGATTTTTACCAGTTCAATTTTATGCGTGTTTTTGGCGAAAGCTGGCGCGAAAAATGGGAAACCATCACTTCGGGACAAATTCGTGAATTTGGCATTAACACCATCGGAAACTGGTCGGATATTGATTATGCCCGGAAAGCGCAGATTCCCTATGTTTTGCCGCTTTCGCGATTTCCTTCTACTGAAGTGAAACTGTTCCGCGATTTCCCTGATGTTTTTGCCGCTGAATATGCTGATAATGCAAAAGATTTTGCGCAACAACTCAATGATTTTAAAGACGAAAAATTTCTCATCGGGTATTTTCTGCGTAACGAACCCACCTGGGCGTTTGGCGCCAACGATATCGCGTTCGAGATGTTTGCCACCGCGCAGCCTTCGGAATCGAAAAAGGAATTTGCCCGCTGGCTGGCCGAAAAATATGGTTCGATTGAAGAATTCAACAAACAATGGAATTTGAAACTGGGCGGTTTTGAAGCGTTCCCGAAACAGGTTTTTGAAGAATATCCTTCCGAAAATGCTAAAGCAGATTGCTGGAAATTCTCGGAAGTTTTGGTGGCAAAATATGTCAATGTTCCGTGCGACGAAGTTGAAAAGGTCGATCCAAATCACCTGAACCTCGGGATGCGTTACGCGTGGATGAGTTCAGATTTGCTTTACAAAGCGGGCGAGCGTTTCGATGTGTTTTCGATAAATGGTTACGGAAATCCGGGACCGCCCGAAACGGCAGAAATTGCCCGGATTAGTGGCAAACCGGTAATGATCGGTGAGTTTCATCACGGCGCCACCGACCGTGGTTTGCCCGCTTCGGGAATTCAGGGCGCTTTAACCCAGGCTGACCGTGGAAAGGCTTACCGTTATTATATTGAACAAGGATTGGCCAGGCCCGAACTCATCGGGATGCACTATTTTCAGTGGCTCGACCAGCCCATTTCCGGCAGGTTCGATGGCGAAAACTACAACATCGGGTTTATGGATATTTGCAATCAGCCTTACAAAGAACTGGTTGAAGCCGCGAAACTTACTCATGTAAAAATGTACGAAGTGGCAGCCGGAAAAGAAAAACCTTTTGATGAAGTGATTGAAAAAATACCATCGATACATTATTAATAATGTGATTTGAATTTAACTTTGCCAAAAATTCAAAAAAATGGAATTTCAAAATTATTGGTATTCGCTGGTATTGCTTGTGATGGCAGTAGTAACCATGTTTTTGTTTGTTAAAAAGACCATTGTGTTTTTTACAGAACTGAAATATATGTTACCGGCAATTCTTTTTTCGGGTACAATTTTTATACTTTTCAACCGCAGGATTCTCGAAACAGGAATCATCAGTTTTAACCCCGCTTTCCTTTCAGGAAAATTTTTGTTTAAACTTCCCCTTGAAGAGTGGTTCTTTTTGCTTATCATTTCGCTTTTTTCGTTTTCGGTTTATATATTAATTACCGAACTGTTTCCTAATTTCGAAAGGCCCAATTTATTTTTAATTATCAGTGTGGTTTTATTGTTGGGATTTGGTTTTGGCGCCTGGCATTTCCGCCAGAAATTAATTCCGTTTTTTGTTTTCTTCCTCATAACCATTTATTTGGGATACACCATTTTCAGAAACCGGTTTAAAATGCACCTCACCAAATTTTATATTTCGTATGCCATTGCTGTTATCCCTTACTTTCTTATAAAAGGATTGTTGTATAGTTTGCCTGTTGTTTTCCTCAATACAGGTTACACCATCGGAATTCGTTTACTCAACGCACCTGTTGAAGAATTTGGCTATTTCTTTTTGCTGATGCTCATAAACATTACCATTTTCGAATACCTGAAAGACCATCGTTTATATTAAAATCTTCAAATAAAATCCAGTATGACATTTTTGTATCAGGTTGGAATATTTTTTTATTCCGTATTTGTCCAGCTTATTTCTGTTTTTAACGATAAGTCACGTCTTTTTGTGCAGGGCCGCAAAAACTGGAAAGCAAACCTTTCATCAAAAATTGAAGCCGGCAAAAATTACATTTGGTTTCATTGCGCGTCGCTGGGAGAATTCGAACAGGTAAGGCCGGTAATAGAAGAGTTGAAACAGCAGTTTCCTGAATATAAAATTGTGCTTACTTTTTTTTCGCCATCAGGTTATGAAATTCGTAAAAATTACCCGCTGGCCGACATTGTGGCGTACTTGCCCATGGATAAAAAACGTAATGCAACCGCATTTTTAGACATTGTAAAACCCGAAAAGGCGTTCTTTGTAAAATACGAGTTCTGGTATTTTTATATTTCAGAATTAAAAAGAAGAAATATCCCGCTTTACGTTATTTCTGCAATCTTCCGCGAACATCAGCAATTCTTCAGGGAAACGCCGGTTGGCAAATGGTATCGTAAAATACTATTTAAGGTTGAACATTTTTTTATTCAGAATGAAAAATCGGGAGAATTGTTGAAAACCATCGGGATTTCAAATTTTACGGTGTCGGGCGATACCCGTTTCGACAGGGTGGCAGCAATTGCAGCCGGTGCAAAAGATATTCCGCTTGTTGAAAAGTTCAGGGGCGATTCGCTGTTAATAATTGCCGGAAGCACCTGGAAACCTGATGAGGAGCTGCTTGCAGCGGTTATTAACCAAACAGATATAAAGTTCATAATTGCGCCGCATGAAGTTTCGGCAAACAATATTAACAGAATTCATCAATTGTTGAAAAAACCGGCTATTTCGTTCAGTAGAGTCACCGAAACAGAAATCGACCGGTTTCAGGTGTTGATAATTGATTCGGTGGGTTTACTTTCGTCGCTTTACCGTTACGGAAATTTGGCATACATCGGAGGCGGCTTCGGAGTAGGCATTCATAATATATTAGAAGCAGCCACTTTTGGGTTGCCTGTAATTTTTGGCCCCAACTATAAAAAATTTAAAGAAGCAGTGGATTTGATTTTGCAGGGCGGCGCCATTTCAATTTCAGATTACGGGGAACTCCTGGTTGCATTGAATAACCTCATGAATAACAAAAATGAACTTGAAAAAGCTTCTGAAATCTGCAAAAATTATGTAGCAAAAAATGTGGGTTCAACTAAACATATTATTAAAAAAGTTTTCAACATTTAGCATTTTTTGGATTCAAATTTGTCATTGTATGCGGCATCTTGAAAAATGCTCAAACAATCTGAAAATCTGAGTTAATAAGCATTCCTAACCTCCAATGAAATTTTCGTTTTTGTCAACATTTTCGAGATATTAAAAGGATAAATATAAGTATATCAATTCATTAACAAATATGAGTTGATAACTTTTGAATTTTTTTCCAGAAAAAATGTTCCAAAATTTTGCATTCTGTTTTATCTTGCGCTACACAAAATCAGAGTGAAAGTGGATGTAAATTCCCTATTATTTATTTTTTAATTTTTTAAAAATACTTAACAAAATGGCACTAGGCGAGGTATCTGAAAAAATTGCAGTTGGCAAAAAAATTTACAGTCAGGAAGAAGCAATTAAGGCTTCTTTAAAGTATTTCAAAGGAGATGATCTGGCTGCAAGGGTTTGGGTAAACAAATATGCGCTGAAAGATTCTTTTGGAAATATTTTTGAATTAACCCCCGATGATATGCACCGGAGGCTGGCAAAAGAGATTGCCCGGATTGAAAAACGATATCCAAATCCGTTAACCGAAGATGAAATTTACCGTGTATTAAAAGATTTTAAGTACATCGTTCCTCAGGGTGGCCCGATG
>JBBIVS010000178.1:0-7460 GCA_037439605.1 Draconibacterium sp.
CCTTTGACTGTAGCTGACGGATAAATTCAGCTTTATTGCCGGGTTTTTGGTTAAAAAGTAAATTCCCGGGTTCAAAATGCGCCGAAAGATTTTCTGCCTCAGCATCGTTGTCACCCGAAATCAGGAAGAGTTTAAACCTGCCTTTTAGTGTTCGTAAAACCTGCTCAAAACCATCGCGGTACTGGTTTGTAACCATATAATGCCCTTTCATTTTTTCGTTTACCGAAATAAAAACCACCGAACTTTTCATTCCGGCAAGGGCGGTTCCACAAACATACTCTTCAGAACCGATTTTCAGGTCCATTCCGTTAACACTTCCAAAAATTCCACGACCGGCAACTTCCACAAAATGTTCAGGTGCAGCGTAATCCACATTTTGAGTGAATTTTGCAATGGCATGGCTCAATGGGTGTGTCGATTGCCGTGCGAGCGAAAAAACAGCCCTTTTTTCATCGTTCGTCAGCATTTCTCCCGAATAAAAAATCCGGTTTTCGTTTGGATGGGTTAATGTTCCGGTTTTATCAAAAACCACCGAGGTGATGTGCGATAAACGCTCGATAATACCGGTATTTTTGATGTACAAACCAGCCCGTCCAAAAATGCGCATCGTGTTTCCGAAAGTAAACGGGATGGAAAGCGCCAGCGCACACGGACAAGCAATGATGAGTACCGAAGTGAAAACAAATATAGCTTTGTGAGTGTCGCCTTTCCAAAACCAGAACAGAAATCCGATAATTGAAATGATGATGATTACTATGGTAAACCGCTGTCCGATTTTGTAGGAAAGTGTTTTTAGTGAATCAGTAGGTTTTTCTAAACTTTTGTCCTGGTTCCAGAGTTGGGTGAGGTGGCTCTGATTAACCGCTTTATGCACTTTAATTTTGATGATTCCTCCCATTTGCCGGCCGCCCGCATAAATAAAATCGCCCTCTTTTTTGATAACCGGATTCGATTCGCCGGTTACAAAACTGTAATCAATTTGCCCTTCACCTTCAACCAAAACCGAATCGGCTGGAATAAGTTCCTTGTTGCGGATAATCAATTCATCTTCAACTTCAATTTTTTCAAGTAAAATACTTTCCTCAATTTGTTTGTTGATTTTGGTAACTGCAATCGGGAAATACGATTTGTAATTGCGCTCGAACGAAAGCGCCTCGTATGTTTTGCTTTGGTACCATTTTCCAACAAGTAAAAAGAAAATCAATCCGGAAAGGCTGTCGCAATAACCGGCTTCTCCTATGAAAAAAATTTCCCAGGTAGTTACAAGAAAAAGAACGATAATGCCAATGGCAATTGGCAAATCGATGCTGATATTTTTTTTGCGTATGTTTTTGAAAGCCGAAATGTAGTAATCGTTGCCGCTGTATAAAACAACAGGAATGACAAGGATGTAGCTTAAAATGCTAAGCAACGACTGCAGTTTGTCTTCCAGCGGCCGGCCGTTAAAATAAGCGGGAAGGCTGTAAGTCATCACATTGATAAATACAAATCCCGCCACCCCGATTTTATAAAGCAGTTTTTTGTAGCTCTGCCTGTCGTCGGGTTTGTCTTTCAGGCTTTGCGAAAGGTCGGGAATGTAATGAATAGAAGAAAGCAGTTCAACCAATTTCCGAAGCGAAATCACCGATTCGTCAAAGGTAACATCCACCTCTTTTTTTGTGAAGTTTACAAAAGAATACCGGATTCCCGAATTGAGTTTTGAAAGATTTTCGAGCAGCCAGATGCAGGAAGCACAGTGAATAACGGGAATAAAGAACTTCACTTTTGAAATACTGCCTTCAGTGAAAGTGATGAGTTTTTCTTTTACTTCTGCGTTATCGAGGAATGCATATTTGTTGCCAAATTCGGTGGTTTCTACTTTAACGCCCGGAGTTTCTTCGAGTTTGTAGTAGTTGTATAATTTGTTTTCGTGCAACAGTTGATAAACGGTTTTGCAACCGTTGCAGCAAAATGGTTTGCCGTCCCAGATTACTGGGTTTTTCCCGCAATCGGCGCCACAATGTATGCAAGTGTTATTGGTGACCGGATTCATATCGTTAAAATTTTATGAATCGGCCTTTTTAAGTTCGCTTTCAATGTAGTTTTTCAATTGCTCAGTGCTTGGTAGTTTTATAAGATATTGTTGCACAAACAGGTTATCATCCATTCCGGCAGTCGCATATTTTACCAGGGCGCTATTTTTTTCAGCAACCAGCAATATTCCAACCGGTGCATTATCCGATTTTTCTGCTATTTCATCTTTAAAAAAATTCAGGTAGGTATTAAGCTGCCCGATATCGCCATGTTCAAACTTTCCGATTTTTAAATCAATAAGTACATGGCATTTAAGAATCCGGTGGTAAAAAACGAGGTCGATATAGTAATATTCATCCCCAATCAGTATTCTTTTCTGACGGGCCTCAAAACAAAATCCATATCCCAGTTCGAGGATGAACTCCTGCAGTTGGTCGAGCAGGGCGGTTTCCAAATCTGATTCTTCGACAATTGGTTTGATGTTAATATCGAGAAATTCAAACGAATAAATATTTTTTATTATATCAGTTGGTGCCTGTGGTACAGTATTTTGGTTTATCAATGCCGATAATTTCTCAGGTTTTGCAGAGAGTCCGCTGCGCTCGAAATACAGGCTGTTTATTTGCCGTTTCAACTCGCGGACACTCCATGTTCCTTTTATGCACTCGAGTTCGTAGAATGTGCGTTTTAGTTGATTGTCAATATTCAATAGAAGTTCAATATGACTATAAGACAGTTTGGATATTAGTTTATTGGGTGGTACTATAAGGTTGTTTCCAAATAGTGGGGACACTGTCCCCACTATTTGATTATTTGACAAAAGTGGGGGCAGTGTCCCCACTTTTTCCTCAGCATTCAAAATGGGGGTCAGTGACCCCCGAATGGCTGTTTCAATGTGAGGATAAAACAGGTAGAACTGTCTGAATTTGAAAAGTGACCTTTTGTCCACTCCTTTTATGTGGCTCAGTTTTTCTGATAACCGTTCAATCAGTTTTTCTCCGTAAACCGCTCTGTCTTCTCCATTTTGTTCAAATTCAACAATATAATAACCAATTAACCAGTTTCTCATAGTAAGCGCCTGGTTTACTGCACTTGCCGCCGAAGCCTGCAACTGTCCATGCACCTGTTCAATTGTCGAGATAAGCTTGTTGAAGTTTTCCATTTACTCAAAGTTGAATGACAAGTTAAATATAAGCTTTACCTGAAATATATTTTTTTAAACAGTTGTGCTTATTTCTTCTCCAATTTTATAGAATCAGCCCCCGGTTTCTGGCAACAGGGTGGCAACTGTTTTTCTGTCACTACAATTGTATCTTTTCCGGTGAGGTTATTTTCGAATTTCTTCTCAATCATTTGCTTTTTCGGACTCAGGTAAGGAATACCCAAATCGAGGCCGCGAAGTATAAGCAGTCCGACCACCACGACCAAAACCGGAATCAGTTTGTTGATGCGGTTACGTAGCGCCAGCCCCATCATGTTTCCGGCCAGAGAAATGGTGAGCATCATTGGAATTGTACCCAGCCCAAAAAGTATCATGTAAAGAGTACCTTGCCCAACATCGCCTGTACCAATGGCTCCCGCAATTGCGATGTAAACCAGTCCGCAGGGTAATAATCCATTCAGCAGCCCAATAAAAAACAAACTTGAAAACGAACGGATGGAAAACATTTCACCGATTGATTTTTTGAGTTTACCAACCAGTGAAAACCAACTTCTATCCATCCGGTACTGGTTTTTAAACAACGCAGGGAAAAGCACTGAAATAACCATGACTGAACCCATGATTACTGAAATCTTTTGCTGAAAACCAATCATTTCAATTCCTTGTCCCAATAACCCGAAAATTGCACCCATTACACCGTAGGTAGTTGTTCTTCCGATGTTATAAAGTGCTCCTCCAAAAATTTTCTGAGGCACTGTGTTTCCGTGAAGTGGAAGTGCAATTGCTATGGGTCCGCACATTCCGGCACAGTGAAAACTTCCCATTAAGCCCAGTATCAATGCGGATATCAGAATTGCCATTTCAATTTTATTTTAATCAAATGATTGTAATTGAATTATTGATGAACCTAAATTAAACAAAAATTATTGAAAATTCACAGGCTTGTCGATATCATATTTTAATCCTTCTGAGTACCAGGATAGTTTTAAAATATACCTGCCCGAAATCAGATTTTCTTTGGGGATTTTTATGATGTTTTCAGAAAAAATCATTGGGAACAGGGCATCCAGTTTACTGCCGGACGGTCTATATATCAGCACTTTCCCCGAATCAATACTTGCAATCATTGATTCTTCGAATTGAATTAACAGATATTCATCCGTATAGTCGATTTGAATTTTATCACCGAATTGAGTCGAACGCGCATCCACATTCATTTTGTCGGTGTGATCCACGCCTTTTTCGTAATAATCTTTGTGAACCAGATTTACATCCTGCCGCATTGCAAAAATGATAAAAGCAGCACAAGCCACTAAAAATAAGATTAGAAAGATTAAAATTCCAGTTCCCCAATTGAATTTCATTGCTACTATTTTATGGTCCTACAAATGTAGTTTTATAAGTTTCAATCAACTCGTTATTGCTGAAAATTCCAAATTCAACTTTCGTTTTATCGCTTTTCAGCTCTTCTTTCGGAATATACAAAATGAATGTGGATTCAAACATGGCCTGGTCATTTATTATCATGGTATTCCCTGCCATTTTAATTTCGCCTTTATGCGAAAAAATCCTTATTTCAAGCTGTAAAACGTCATGTGTTTTGTTTACAATTTTAATGTTATAAACATTCGAGATTGTGTTATCGTCGTTTTCCTGGAACAAAAATCCGGGAGTTCGTAAAATGGTGGTTTCAACCACCGGCCGCGATAAAAGCGTGTAAACAAAAAATGAAAAAAGAATAATTAAAACCACGGAATAAGCCTTGTTTCGCGCATTCCAAATGGTTTTATGCCCGTTTTTAATTCCTTCTTCCGAGTCGAAACGAATGAGACCGGCGGGTTTACCGGTGATCTTCATAATTTTATTGCACTGGTCGATACAGGCAGTGCAGTTGATACATTCCAACTGGGTTCCGTTTCTGATGTCAATTGCGGTTGGGCAAACAGAAATACATTGGTGACAGTCGATACAATCGCCGGTACTTTTTGGCCCGCGCGGTTCGCCACGTTTATAATCGTAGGTAACAACAATCGATTTCGAATCGAGTAAAACTCCCTGCATCCGTCCGTAAGGGCAAACCATGGTGCATATTTGCTCGCGGAAATACGAATAAATCCAGTAGAAAAAAGCTGACACAATAATCATGATGATAAATCCGCCAAGATGTTCTGCCACCGGTTCACTAATGAGTTTTAACCATTTTTCGGAGCCAATAAACCACATTAAAAAAGTATTTGTCATGGCAACCGATATCAAAATGAATATGGAATGTTTAACGGTTTTTTTGATGACTTTTTCGGTTGTCCACGGGGCATGATCGAGTTTGTATCTTTTTTTATAATCTCCTTCGATTAAGTATTCAATTTTACGAAAAACCATTTCGAGAAAAATGGTTTGCGGGCAGGCCCAGCCACACCATAACCGGCCAAAAGTTACTGTAAATAAAACAATGAAAAGCACAAAAGAGAGCATTAAAAGAGCAAGAATGAATGTATCCTGTGCCCAGAAGATTGCCCCAAAAATAATGAATTTTCGGCTTACAATATCCAATAAAATCAACGGATGTCCATTAATCCTGATAAACGGTACGCCAATAAAAAACAGCAGCATAAACCAACTGAAAATTGTACGGCGGGTGTACCATTTCCCTGAAGGCTTTTTGGCATAAACCCATTTTCTGCCCCCTTTCTCATTCAGGTTTATCGGTCGGTCGCGAAATGAAAGTTCTTGTTCTTGCATATAGCCCCCTAAATCCCCCGGTGAGAGACTTTTTAAGCATTTACTTTATTGAATTTAGCATTATGTAATTACTGATTTTCTCCAACACATCGCCTCCCCTTTATTTGCATAGGCCGGGAGAGACTACTCACATTTCTCACCTTGCGCTGCCTTGGCATTGGCAGGATTTGTTCCTTTTAACGACAAAACATAACTTGACACTTTCAGTATTTTTTCATCACTAAGTTGTCCTTTAAACGGTGTCATACCTTTTGCCGGAACCCCGTTCTTTATTACATTAACCACATCCTGTATTTTACATCCGTGCAACCAATACTCATCGGTCATGTTTGGCCCTATTGCATTTCCCTCTCCATTCATTCCGTGGCAAGCAAAACAATTCATGTCTTTGTAAATTTGTTTTCCTTCTTCTAATGAAGCAGCATCGGTAAGCAATATAATTTCTCCAGCCGACTGGTTATTCAGGTTGAATTTTTCTTCATGTCTTGCCGATTTTCTGGCATATTCAGCATCCTGATGATCGCCTTGTTTTAACCAGAAATAGTATGCGCCATAAATTATAGAAAATCCGATGGTAAGATAAAAAAGCGCCATTATCCATCGTGGCGGTGGATTATCAAGTTCCTGAATACCATCGTAGTTGTGATCCATCATGTGTTCATCCTGCGGATCGTGTTGTGTATTATCTGTTGCCATTGTAATTATTTTTTAATTATGAGGGAATATTTTCATCCGTCTCACTATCATTTAATATTGAATTTTTTATTTTCTCAGCCTCCGCTTTTGGCATTTTTATGGTCCGAATGGAAATAACAATAAACAAGGTTACAAATATCAAAAGTCCCACAATGTAGTAAATCTGAATACCTTCTGTATTTTCCAACAGGTTGCTTAAAATCTTCATTTTTTATTCAGCACTTTTAAAACGTAACTGGTTAATTGGGTAATCTGTTTTTCGGAATACTGGTTTTTGTATGGAATCATCCCTTTTGCAATGTTTCCTTCCGAAATTTGATGAAAAACCTGTGACGGCGAATTTCCATGAATCCACTCATCATCAGTTAAATCGGGGAATGCCGGCGGAATGCCCTTCCCTTCAGGGCCGTGGCAAACAGCGCACACCGATGAAAAAATCTGTTTTGCTGCTGCAAGGTCAGCATCACTGGTAAGCAAAACCACTTCTTTTATGTCCTGTGGTGCAGCAACCGTTGCTGAATCCGTTGGCAAAGTTGCCGGAACGGCAGGTGGAGGTGCAATATCTTTACCCAGTTTATGCATATAGGCAATCATTGCCACCATTTGCTTTGATGGCTCAATATCAATGTTTGATACTTTAAGATCATCAACAATTAACTGTGCCTGTTTCATCAGGTCGTCCACGGCAATTTTATCAAATCCTTCAGCGTACGGAACTCCCAAAATTTGCATCGCCCTGATTTTTGCCGGAATGATTTCAACATCAATTTCCTTTTTTGCCAACCAGGCATAATTTGGCATAATCGACTGTTCGTTCATTTTTTGAGGATCCATAAAATGGTTGTAATGC
>JBBIVS010000179.1:0-676 GCA_037439605.1 Draconibacterium sp.
AATCCTGAATCATCGCAACTAAAAGGAACTGCCCTGCATTACGCGAAAAAAAGCCTGCAACCGTAATTCGATAAAATCGACGCAGGCGATGACGAATTGTTTAGCCGCATCATCTGGTTTGCCATGAAAGGCAAAGAATCGTATCCGGCAAAATACATCGGGAAAGAGGAGGATGAGGAGGAAGATTAATTTTTGTTTAAAAACTCATCAATCTCTTTCCGCGTTGGCGCCGATGGCTGTGCTCCGATTCGGGTTACCGAAATAGCGGCTGCGGCACTAGCAAACTTCAAAGCCACTTTCAGCGATTTCCCTTCAACCATGGCAACTGCAAAAGCGCCGCAAAATGTATCGCCGGCGGCAGTGGTGTCAACAGCCTCAACTTTAAAGGCCGGAACACTTACTTTTTCGGTTTTGGTAACCACAAAAGCGCCTTTCGAACCAAGTGTGATAATTACTTTTTCAACTCCGCTGTCAACCAGTTTTTGTGCGGCTTTTTCAGCATCGAATTCAGTTTCCACCGGAATACCCGCTAGGAATCCAGCTTCAACCTCGTTTAAAACCAGGATGTTTATTTTGGGGATGTACGATAAATCGAAAGCCCGGGCCGGTGCGCAATTCCATAGTACAGGAATATTCTTGCTGTTTCCCAAATCAATCACATATTTGATGGTTTCTT
>JBBIVS010000179.1:689-7393 GCA_037439605.1 Draconibacterium sp.
ATTTCGTACTGCATAACAATCATTGCAGCCTCATCAATAACCGGCATTGTCTCGTTGATTTTTGCTGGTGTGAGTTTGTAATTGGCTCCGGGCGCTACCGAAAGGTAATTCATCCCCTCGCCGCCAATCATGATTAAAGCATGTCCGCTTGCAATATCTTTTTCCTGAAAAACATAGCGGGTATCAATACCATCGTTTTTATAATTCTGCACCATTTGCGGGGTGTATGCATCTTCGCCTACGCAGTTTACAAACGCCACATTTCCCCCGGCGCGTGCTGCAGCCACTGCCTGATTGGCGCCTTTTCCGCCATAAACCTGGAAAAACTCGGCATCAGTTACGGTTTCCCCTTTTTCAGGCAGGTGGTCCATTTTCATTAATAAATCGACATTCGAACTGCCGATAACTACTATCTTATTCATTTTAGTTCAATCTTGCAATTACAATTAATGCCAAACCGACAATAAACAGCGTGAACATTGCCGCCAGCAACTTATTGGTTCCTTTTGGCGCTTTGGCAAACTCTTTCCAAACAAAAACGCCCCAGGCGGCGCCAATCATGGTAGCACCCTGTCCCAGTCCGTAAGAAATGGCAGGACCGGCTTTGTCGGCAGCAATGAGGTTAAACTCCATTGCAGCACACCATATAAAACCTCCCAATATTCCCACCAGGTGAATCTTTGGCGATCCAAGTTTGAAATAGTCGGCAAAAGTCACAGCCTTGCCCGATATCGGTTTATACATAAACCATGTATTGAATAGGAAACTGGAAACAAAAATACCAATAGTAAAAACAAACATGGCTGAATAGGGCGTCAGCTTTCCTGCTTCGGGCTCAGCAAAGTTGAATGTCATGCTGTCGGCGACAAAACGGTAGAAAAAGCCCATGATAATGCCGGCAAGCACCGAGAGTACAATTCCTTTTACCGGCGTGGAACCTTGAGATTTGGATACCTTGGCCGATGCCACTCCATTGATGATAATTGCCAGCACCACCAGTAATACGCCGCCAAAAAGCATCAGCGGCTGGCCTTCAGGTACTTTAATGTAATTTACAATAACCCCAATGACAAGGGCAAGGCCAACGCCAACCGGAAATGCAACAGCTAAACCGGCTACAGCAATTGCGGCAACAATAAGCAGATTAGAGAGGTTAAAAATTACTCCACCGATAAAGGCTGAAGTTAATGCAGAGGAATCAGCCTGTGAAAGGTCGGCCAAAAAACTGCGGCCTTCAGTTCCGATACTGCCAAAAGTAAAGCCAAACAACAGGGTTGTCAACACAAGTCCGATGGAATAATCCCAGTAATACAATGGAAATTCCCAATTTTTAGGCGCCATTTTCAGGGTGTTGGCCCACGAGCCCCATCCCAGCATGGTGATGATGCAGAATACAACTGCAAGCGAGTAAGAATCGACGATGTACATAATTTTAAGTTTAAGAAGCCCCCCTTAGTCCCCCCGAAGGGTGGAGATTTGGAAGCAGGTTAGTATTTTATTGACTGCTTTTCTTGTTTATTGCACTTTCAAAGTCTTCCCCCATCGGGGGAATCAGATGGGGGCCACCGTTTTTTTGCATCCTCCAAAATAGCGGCGGTTGCTGTTGCACCGCATCGTGTGCAACCTGCTTTTTGAACTGCCAGTAACCCATCCAAGGAACGAACACCACCGGCTGCTTTTACTTTCACGCCGGGGCCAACGCTTTTTTTCATCAATTCAAGATTTGGTATGGTTGCGCCTTCGTACGAATATTTTCCATCGTCACCTTTCACAAAACCAAATCCCGACGAGGTTTTTACATAATCGGCTCCCACCTTTGTACAAATCCGGCACAATTTAATAATATCTTCTTTTTTTGTAACATAATCGGTTTCAAAAATCACTTTTACAATGGCACCGTTTTCATGGCATTTTTGGGTAATTGCACCAATTTCTTTTTCAATGTAGTCCCAGTCACCCTGCAAGGCTTTGCCAATATTGATAACCATATCAATTTCAACTGCACCGTCGTTACAAGCTACCTCGGTTTCAAAAACTTTTACTTCGGCAGCCGAGTTACCGGCAGGAAAACCAATAACACAGCCTACCAGAACATCAGTACCTTTTAGCAAATCTGCCGCTTGTTTCACGGCGTAAGGTTTTACACAAACCGAAGCCACATCATACTTTTTGGCCACTTCACATTCGCGCCGCAAATCTTCATCGGTCATGGTCGGATGAAGAATGGAGTGGTCGATCATTTTCGCGAGTTCTTTTACTTTATTCATTTTTATATAATTAATCATCAATAGTCTGAAATACCAGTTGCCTGAATTTCCAACCGGTTTCGTCGTTTACCGGGCCCTGGGTTTGTTTAAAAATGAGGCCGATTACATTTTCTTTTGGATCGGCAAAATAGGATGTATTGAAATATCCGCCCCATTGAAAAGTTCCCTCGCTGCCTAAACCACCTTTGTTTTGTCCCTTCTCCGTGAGAACTCCAAAAGCCAATCCGTAATGTTCGTTTGGCCAGCCGTACATTTCACCGGTTTGGTTTCCCATGATGCTTTCAACAGTTTTACGGCTAAGAATGCGCACACCGTTATACTCGCCTCCATTCAGATACATCTGCAGAAATATGGCATAATCTTTAACTGTACTCGAAAGCCCGGCGCCGCCTGAAAAGAAGGTTTTTGCGCCTTTCACAGGGTAATCGGTATCGTAAAAAGTTACCGGGTATTTTTCCCAGTTTCCGTTTACTTTTTGTTGAACAACAACCAATCTTCCTGCCCTGTCTTCAGGAAAATAAAAACGGGTATCATTCATTCCTAGCGGGTCGAAAATCCTTCTTTTCAGAAATTCATCGAAGGGCATTCCGGAAACCACTTCGATAAAATAACCAAGCACATCCAATCCTTCACTGTAAGTGTATTTTTCTCCGGGATTATGGTGCAGCGGAAGTTTGGCCAGCTTTTTCACACTTTCGGCAATCGTTATCTTTTCAGTTGTGAAAAGGTCGGTAACACCTGCTTTCTGATAAATCATTTTCATCCGTTCATCGCCATCAATAATTCCGTAGCCAATTCCTGAAGTATGTGTAAGCATGTGTCGAATGGTGATTTCTGATTTGGCAGGTTCTCCTTTCCAGGTTGTGTCTGCATAACTGAAAGAATTCAATACCTGCGGATTTTTGAATTCAGGAATAAACTTCGAAATCGGGTCATCGAGCCTGAATTTACCCTCTTCCCAAAGCATCATTACCGCAGTGGAGGTGATTGCTTTTGATTGTGATGCGATTCGGAAAATGGCATCGCGTTCCATCTTTTTACCGGCTTGATTGTCGGCCATTCCATAAGCTTTCCAGTGAACGATTTTGCCATTTCTGACAACCATTGAAACAATTCCGGGAAGGTCTCCCTTTTGAACAGCATCCGTGCACATTTTATCAATGCGCGCCAGTCGTTCGACAGAAACTCCAACGCTTTCGGGAGTTGCTTCGGTTAAAACCGGCGATTTCTTGATGGATTTGGTTTGAGCTGAAATTCCTGATGTCATAACAATCAGGAGAATTGCGATAAATAAAGTATTTTTCATTTTTTGCTTTTTTTAAACCACATAGATACATAGAAAACATAGAAAACAAAGTATGTCAACTATGCGCCTATGTGGTTTATTTTTCTGTTTATAATAATTTTTAACATATATTCTTCCTAAAGCCGCATCAATCCGGTCAACCAGCCCGCGCTATGCGGAATCCAGTCTTCATCGGTGAGCGAAAACGGACCATCGTTTTCTTTTTTCGGTTCCACATCGTATTTAAACTGTTCGCCTGTGGAAAATCCGTTGCAGATTACGCCCCTTGTCTGAAACCATGTACCTGCCCAGCGTTTCCCGATGTGGCAAATCATACTTGCCGGTAGTGCAGCGCCCTCGGGAACATCAACGCTGAACACCACACATCCCAGTTTTATATTGTCTTTTGTGATACCGGCATTTAAACCAGCCAGCCATTGCAGGTTACCGTAAGCAATGTTTTTCAATTTTGGTTCATTCAGCAAATCGGCCAATTCGAGGGCCAGCGCGGCAGTGTATCCATAAATGGCGTTGGTTCCGTGAAAAGTTCCGCAAAACCAGATGGGGCCTTCATCGCCAAAAATTCCCTGTGGTACAAGATAAAACGGATTTTTATCACAGGCGGGAATCAAATATCCGTATGTAAAATCAATCAAAGTTTGTTTCCATTTTCCGGCATCTTCATGTTCAGGATAATTTCGCAGAAGTTCAATCAAAGGCATCAGGTAATTGGGGTAAATGCCGCCCATATCGGCGCCAAATTCAACCCCTTTTTCGGCGGGGACAATTCCGTGGGTCCACGAAGGTTCGGAATGTTTCATGCCGCCGAATTCATAAAAATGGCCGTAAAATTCACTTTCGGCCTTTTCTTTCGGAATCTGGCGCGCCATCACTTTTCGGGCAAAACCGAAAGCGGTTTCATCCGACTGAGAATTTCCCAGTTTAAACATTTCCAGCGAAGCCTGACATAAGGTCAGCAAATCGCGGGTAAGCCATTCATCTATTGGGATTACAGCATCTTCCGGCAAACCACGCTGCATTTTCATGTAACCATAATCTCCCATCGGTTTAGCTGAAGTGGTTAACCAGTCAAATGCTTTTTTTGCAGCATCGGAATATTTTTGTTTTTTATCGGCATATTTTTCAGGCAGCAACTGTACTGCTTTTGCCAGTGCAACAACCGCTTTCATTGCATCGTGCGGCAGAATATCTTTCTCGTGCCCTTTGACATCGTGCGACATTGAACCTTCGGGAAATCCCAGTTCTTCGGCTTTGTTTTGGGTCATTACTAGGTAGTCACAACCAACCGTAATCTGGGTATAAATCCGCTCTAAAAACTTATCGTCGAATGTTTCCTTTTTCTTTTCAAACAGTTCTTCCAGAGAAATTATCATCGCGCTTTGGGCCGGACTTTCCACCCATAAAGTTCCGGCATCCTGCCAGCCTGCGCCAACACCGGTAAAATGCCGCCGACGTTCGAGCATGTCAACAGATGACCATTCGATGGTGGAATCCCATAAAATGTTCTTTTTCACCAATAAACCAGAATCGTGAAAAACGCATTGCCCTTCAGATACGATTTCGGCAAACCACTCCCCTTCTCCAAGTCCGTTAAATTCTGCAATCCACCAGTAACTTTTCCAAATTTCACCCCAATAATTGCATTCAGTTTGATGTTCAGTTTCATTTCCCATTGAAATCAAACGGCAAATTGCTTTTTCATTGAGAAGTTCTTTTTTGGGCAGGCGAACAACGATTCGAACAGGCAACCCGGGCTCGTAACCCACCTGCGAAAACAGCATTCCGGCCGGTCCATCAGCAGGGGACCAATTTTTACCATTAAAAACAGTTAAAACCTTTTGTGTATTTTTTAATTCTGAATTTGAAGTACACGAAGATATTGCTCCGGCTCCGACAGCAGCAACCGCTGATAAAATTCCGGTTTTGACAAATTCGCGACGCGAAAAACTGTTTCTCATTCTAAAACTTATTAAATAAAATAACTGTTTCCAACCGGATAAACCGATGTAACACAATACAATTCGCTGTAAATATTCAATTTAGGATTACTCGTGTAAAATTTAACGGATATATGCAATATAGGTGATCCGGGACTTATTTTTAATAACTGTGAATTTTTTTCGCAGGCTAATTCTGCCCTAAGTTCCTGAGTTGAGCCAGTAATTTCAATAAAATATTTTTTACTTAAAGTCTTAAAAAACGAACCTTCAATAAATTCTGAATCTAAAAAATCAGGAAGCACCTGACCGGAAAACCAGTTTTTTTCACGCATTACCGGTTCGTATCCCACAAATCGAATTCTCTCAAAATAAATACAATCTGAATTTAAGTCGTTTTCATTAACCGGGACCATTATTTCGGAACCCCATTTTCCCGCTGCAGGTTTTTTGAGAAAAAGTGTTTTAATATTTTCGCCAACGGCCTCGGAAAATCCTTTAACATTTAACAGTCCCAGCGATTGCCTTCTTTCTTTAACGCGGCTTCCCTTACCATGCTGTCTTTCAATAAAACTTTCCCTTGTCAGTTCATCCAAAGCTTTCCGGGCAGTGGTGCGAGTTATTGAAAAACGAGCACACAGTTCATTTTCCGAGGGCAAATAATCACCAACCTGGTAATTTCCTTTTTGGATTTGACCTTTGAGGTAATTGTGGATTTCTTTATACTTCGTTTCTTTCATAAGGTTAAAGCTGTTCACAATATTACAAAATATTACTTGTACGTACAAGTATTATGAAAATAAAATTTCTTTCAATGTAGAATACGGCTTAAATTTAAAAAGAAATCCCGGAAACCTCTGTTCCCGGGACTAAACTTAACCTAACTAAACCAAACTTATGAAAAAATGCAGCCTGATGCTGCGAAGTATCCTTTTCTGTTTATTACGACTAAAAATTCAATTTGTTTTGTTTTCTAATCTATTTTTAAAATAAACAAACAATATGCCAGAAAACTTAAAACATATATATATTTAACAAAGTTTCACATATTGCCTGCGAATTTTACCACCGGCAAAATCTTAAAAAATAGATATATTTGCCAAAAATTAAACTGTCAGAAAAAATATAAAGGAACGATAACAGTAAATCAATGAATAACATTCGTAATTTTTGTATCATCGCACATATCGACCA
>JBBIVS010000180.1:0-7322 GCA_037439605.1 Draconibacterium sp.
GAGAAACATCAAAATTATTAAACCCGACTGGTCAAGGGGCATGAAATCGGAAAACAGCGAAGAAGAGATAATTGAAGCCGATATTTTAACAAACGGAGGGTTTGGCTTTGCTACGGAAGAACTTTACTCCAAATGGGAAGCCTCAGGAAACGAAAGGTACATGAGATCCCATACAAGGCTTGTGGTTTTAAAAAATAAAAAAACCAAAACCGAAACAGGGTGTTTTATGACCATTATCGGTGACAGAAGTTATATGGAACGGAAAAACTTCGATACAGGCGGCAACAGGTACCGTAAACCGGAGAACGATTTTAGCGGGGTAATCCTTTTTCACCACCTTAACGGTGGTTTTTCAAATGGCTGGCGTTATACTGGCGGGCAGTTGACACATGTTACAACGATTAGTTTTGAAGAACTGATGGACAATGGCTTAAAATCGGCATTTTACTGCAAAACGGAGCCATTCTATTACTGGAACGTGGTTTGTACCCATTATTACTATGTTACTTCGGTTGATGGTGTGGTAATAAAAAAGGAATACAGTTATTCGACCTGCGATCCGGTGCAGGTATATGCCGGTTCCATCACCAACTGTTCCGAAATATCGGGCGGGGGCGCCCCACCTCCCGTGAGCGGCGGTTATACCGGGAATACTTCACCAACGCAACCGACACTAACAATACCTGAAAGCCTGAAACCTTTTGTTTCTGCTATGAACTTAACTACTCAATCTCAAATAAACAAACTCGCACAGGCATTTGAAGAATTTAAGAATAAAAATTGTGGAAATAAAGCCATCTATAATAAACTGCTAAACAGGGGGACAAAATTCAATTTTGGTATGAATAGCAATATTGGGGGTTATGCAAGTTATAATCCAATTGATAAATCGCTTAATTTCAAGGATGAATCATCTATAATAGCCAATAATCTTGAAGAAGAGTTATTCCATGCTTGGCAGGATAATTTTTATTCAGGTGGTATTAGTCAATACTTAATATCTCCCTACATCGGAAGGTCAAATATTGAAATAGAGTCCCGTGTTTTGCGAGAATTAATGTTTTCTATGCGAAATGGTTATTTTGCTGAATATGGAAGTGAAAGTTTTAGAAGTCTAATTATCTCTCTTTCAGATTATTATAGAATTAATAATAAATTCCCATCCCAACTATCTGATTTACAGAAAAGTTTCTTTATAAATTCTGTGAATGACTTAAAAGTTGTTTTACCTGATTATAATTTTCCAACCAATCCTACACTTTATCCAAATGCTTTAATGGATATATTGAGTTCGGTATCTGGTTGTTTACAAGTTGAATAATTCATAAATAAAAAAAAGTAATATGAAAAATCTTATTATTCTCGTATCCTTTTTAACAATTGGGCTGAATTTAAGGGGTCAGGATACAATTGACAGTCTGAGTATTATAAAAAGTATATCAAATGACGGTAATGCAAATTACCATGTTAAAAACAAAAATCACTATTCAAAGGATAAAAAAGATTATATTCTTGAAACCGATGGTGAGGTACACTTACCATCAGATGGAAAACAAATCCTGAAAAATATTATATATAAAAATTTATCAAAAGAAAAACTGGAAACAATTAAGGGGAAAAGAATCATATTTTCTTTACTTATTGATTCAAAGGGACAAATTCAAAGTGTTAACATCTCTGTTTTAAAAGAAGATATAAATGAAATTAATTTCACAAAGCAGGAATGTAAATTATTAATGGAATATATTAAGAAAGACATTATATTTAATATTGAAAAAAAATTCACACTTAAAAATGGTCTTATCTCAGTAGCTGTTCCTGTGACAATTTAAGATAAAACATCATAATGTTTTGTGTTATAAAACTGTATTTACTGCAAAGCGTTTTACGAACCTGCAGTTAACCGGCAATTTACGGTTGATGAATGCCATTGTATTACTGGAATGTGGTTTGTACCCATTATTACTATGTTACTTCGGTTGACGGCGTTGTAATAAAAAAGGAATACAGTTATTCGACCTGCGATCCGGTGCAGGTATATGCCGGTTCCATCACCAACTGTTCCGAAATATCGGGCGGGGGCGCCCCACCTCCCGGGAGCGGCGGTTATACAGGGAATACAACTTCGGCGCAAACCCTTTCAGATGCATTAAAAAAGATTTTTATAAAAGGAGCAGGGAATCTTTTGTCAACCGATATTAGTAGGCTAAATAATGCATTTACAAGTATGAATAACGACTGTATGTATAAGAATATATCCAATCAGATTTCATCCAGAAATATCACAATGGGCGAGGTGAACATCAATTCTTCCATGATTGGGGTTGCCGGATGGTCTCCTTCTGGTAACCTTTCGTTCGGGGGCAGCGATTTAATAACTTCGGAAAATTTAAGCCATGAATGGTTTCATCTGGCCCAGTGGAAGTTAACCGGGGTAGATATTTTTAGTTTCACTAACAAAGGGATGGCCGAATTTGAAAATGCACTTTTTGCCGATATACGCCGAACGGTGAGGGCCGGTGGCAATATTGACAATTTGATTGATCATACTTTTGCCTGTTATAAAGGAGGGTATGAAACTTACAGAACAGAATATCAGAATTGGCTGAAATCAATTACCCAAAATGGTTCCACCTACCCAACGACAATCAATCAAGCCGACTTTAACAAATGGGCCAACGTGTTTGGTGAGGTCAGTAGCTATAAAAAAACATCAGGTTACGATTATTCGATAACATCTTATTCACCTATAACTATGTTTTCATTGTTTAACAATTGTCAAATTTATTAATTATGAAAAATTTAATAAAATCAATTCAGGTTTGTATTATTTTAATTTTAACAATACAAATAGCCATTGCTCAAAATAACAGACTGCGGGAATTTCCGGGTATTAAGTCTGAAGGTAAGGGCGAGAAGGAAACTTTTACGATAATTCAACAAGGTGATAGGCACATGATTTTCAATAAATCAAATGAACTGATGATACAGGAATCCAGATTTGAAGAAATGCTTGGCTTTGGCGTTAGTAATCCGGTTAAGTTTTCAGACAAACCCAAACTCGATTCATTGGTTCATAAAAAAATTGCTCCGTATTACAGGGATTTCAAATCGGAAAGATTTTCTGATGATATATGTTCTTTTGATATTTTTTTATTTTCTATTTTAAATGGGAAAGTTACAGAAATAGTTTTTAGCCTTGACAAAGAATCAAAACTGCCGTTAAGTGCATTGGAAAAATTAGAAAAAGAGATTTTAAACTCAGGGTTTAAACTTGATTTTAACAAAGAATCATCTATAATAAAGGGTTCGGTTTGGGTGTATTTTTGGAACGTATATTCCGTTGAGGGAATGAAGAAGAAATTAAGTGAAAAAGAGGGGAAAAACTGACCTTCTTTATATTTCTGTTCTGAATATTTTATTAAGAAACCATTCCTGCAAATAGTAAAAGCGGACCCTTTTTTTGCTTGCAGGAATTTAGTATGCCTATCGGCAATATGAAGACAAACCTGAAATTGACCGGCAACTCGCCGTTCATAAAGCGCGGGCCTGGTACGAAACCTGTAAACCCGGTTACATTGAGTTAAAATCGGGCGGAAATGAGAGAAACATCAAAATTATTAAACCCGACTGGTCAAGGGGCATGAAATCGGAAAACGAAACGGAGATGTTGGTTGAAACAAGCAGTAAAAAATGGCTGAGAAACAGATTTGAATTGGGTGTGCTGATAAATTTCATTGTAGTTTAATACATTTGCAACCTAAAATATTCGATATGCAAAACCACTTTGTAAAATCTCACGGCCTTGGAAACGACTATGTTGTGCTGAACCAGTATGAAATCAGTTTCGAATTAACCCCAAAAGCCATTCAGAAGATTTGCGATGTGCATTACGGAATCGGTTCCGATGGAATTTTGCTGAAAGTACCCAGTTACAAAGCCAATTTCGGGTTGCGCATTTTAAACCCTGATGGTTCGGAAGCCGAAAAAAGCGGAAACGGATTGCGCATTTTTGCCAAATATCTGTATGATAGTAAATTTTCGAAAGAAAAAATTTTCACCATCGAAACTCCTGGCGGTGTGGTTCGGGCCGAAATAACCAGGGAACACAATAAGAAAGCCAAAACGGTGAAAGTTGACATGGGAAAAGCAAATTTTGTTTCGGTTGAAATTCCGGTGAATTGCAATAAAAATGAATGTATTGATGAAGTTCTTAACCTTGAATACAAAGATTATCTGATTAACTGTGTTTCGGTTGGAAATCCGCATTGTGTAATTTTGAAAGACGAACTGGATGAAAAAGAGATAAAGCAGTTTGGAACCTATATCGAAAATCACCCGATGTTTCCGAACCGTATAAATGTTCAATTTGCCAAAGTTGTTTCGCCAACCGAAGTTGAAGTTTTAATTTGGGAACGCGGCGCCGGCTGGACGCTGGCATCGGGCAGTTCGTCGTGTGCAGTGGCAGCGGTAATGATAAAAAAAGGATTAACTGAACGAAAACTGGATGTGAAAATGCCGGGTGGAACACTTCAAATTGAAATCGACGAATCGTGGAATATAAAAATGACTGGCGAGGTTCGCGAAATTGCCTCCGGAACTTTAAGCAACGAATTGATTGCTGAACTTGAATAGTATGAATATGAAAAAGATTGGTTTTATTTTTTTAATATTTTTTTTGATGGCCTCGGTTAATATAAATGCCCAGTTCAAATGGCCCGACGGTAAAAAGGCTGCCGTAGTTTTTACTTACGACGATGGTTTGGATTGTCATTTGGATGTGGCTGTTCCGCAGTTGGACGAATTTGGTTTTAAGGGAACATTCTACTGCACCGGAAATTCCCAAAGTTTGTACAACAGGCCCGACGAATGGCGCAGAATTGCACAAAACGGACATGAACTCGGAAACCATACTTTGTTTCATCCCTGCAACGGCTTGCAGTTTGATTGGGTAAAACCCGAGTACGACCTGAATAAATACACCATTGAACAACTGATTGCAGAACTCAAAACAGCAAGTACATTGTTAAAGGCATTTGATGGAAAAAATGCGCGGACTTTTGCATACACCTGCAGTAACGTTTCCATTGGGGAAAATGATTTTTCGGACGAAATTCAGCCATTGTTTATTGCTGCACGCGCCGACGGGCCAATCCCGCAAACGATGAAAGGGTACAATGTTTACAAGGCGCCAAGCTGGATGGTGGAAGACAAAACGGCTGAAGAAATGGTTGATTATTTGAATGATGCCAAAACCAAAGGTACAATAGCCATTTTCATGTTTCACAGTGTTGGCGGCGGATATCTGAATGTTGGCGCCGGTGAACATTACAAACTGCTGAAATATTTAAAAGAAAACGAAGCCGATTATTATTGTGCCACTTTTCTGGAAGTGATGCAATACATTAAAAAATACAGGTAATTTCATCCTGAAACCCGGAACTTTACAATTTATAAATCAAATGGGTTATCTTTGCGCTGATTTTTAAGGAATTGTAAAATTATTATGGCACATAAAGCAGGTTTTGTAAATATTATCGGGAATCCGAATGTGGGTAAATCGACGATAATGAACGCGCTGGTAGGCGAAAAAATTTCGATTATTACCCAAAAAATGCAAACCACGCGGCACCGCATTAAAGGAATTGTGAGTGGCGACGATTTTCAGATTGTCTATTCCGACACGCCCGGAATTTTGAAACCACAATACAAACTGCAGGAAACAATGATGAAGTTTGTTGACACCGCGCTGATTGACGCCGATGTGATTTTGTTTGTGACCGATGTAATTGAAACACCCGGTAAAAATCCGGAATACATTGAAAAAGTGCGCAAATCGAATGTGCCGGTGATTGTGCTGATCAATAAAATAGACTTGTCGAACCAGGATGACGTTTTAAAATTATTTGATTACTGGACCAGGGTTTTTCCCGGGGCCAATGTTTTTCCGATTTCGGCACAGGAAAAATTCAACATCGAACCCATTTTCGACCGGATTTTGGAGTTGCTCCCTGAAGCTCCGCCCTATTTCGGTAAAGACGAACTGACCGATCGCAACGAGCGTTTCTTTTTACAGGAAATCATCCGCGAAAAAATATTGCTGCACTACCAGAAAGAAATTCCGTATTCGGTGGAAGTTGCAGTTGAAGAATTTAAAGAGAGCGATAAAATAATAAATGTGAGTTGTGTTATTTATGTGGAACGCGACAGCCAGAAGGGAATTATTATCGGGCACAAAGGTGAAATGATTAAACGAGTAGGTACCGAAGCCCGGAAAGATGCCGAGGAGTTTTTCAATAAGAAAATTTTTATGCAACTATTTGTGAAAGTGGCCAAAGACTGGCGCGAAAAAGACAGGCAGTTGAAAAATTTTGGGTACGATGCTATTTAGGAAAATGCGTGAATGCGTGAATGCATGATTGCGTGAATATTTAGAAAAAAGGAAAAAAATGAGCAGCAAAATAGCAGCAATTGTAGGAAGGCCAAATGTTGGCAAATCGACATTATTTAACAGGATTGTTGAACAACGCAAAGCGATTGTTGACGAAACCGCAGGTGTGACCCGCGACCGGAATTATGGAAAAGGTGAGTGGAACGGTGTTGAGTTTTCGGTAATTGACACTGGTGGTTATGTTGTAAATTCAGACGATGTTTTTGAAGCAGAAATAAACAAACAGGTGCATCTCGCCATTGAAGAGGCCGATGTAATTATGTTTGTGGTTGATGTTGAGGCAGGAATTACAGACCTCGACGATGCCATTGCCGCTATTTTGCGAAAAGGAAGTAAACCGGTGGTTGTTGTGGTTAATAAAGTTGACAACAATAACCGAATTATGGATGCACAGGAGTTTTATGCACTTGGCCTTGGTGAAATTTACTGCATTTCGTCGATGACCGGCAGTGGAACGGGAGATTTGCTTGATGCAGTGGTTGAACATTTACCTAAAACCGAACCAACGGGCGATGATTCGGAATTACCCCATTTGTCGGTGGTTGGCCGCCCAAATGTTGGCAAATCGTCGTTTATCAATGCCCTTCTTGGCGTTGAAAGAAATATTGTTACCGAAATTGCCGGAACAACCCGCGATTCAATTCACACCCGATACAACAAATTTGGGTACGATTTCATGATTATTGACACTGCCGGATTACGAAAAAAAGGAAAAGTGCACGACGACCTTGAATTTTATTCAGTTTTGCGTTCCGTGCGAACCATCGAGGAATCGGATGTCTGCCTTTTAATGATCGACGCTACCCGGGGTGTTGAAGCGCAGGATGTAAACATCTTCAACCTCATTTTGCGCAACAAAAAGGGAGTGGTT
>JBBIVS010000181.1:0-7314 GCA_037439605.1 Draconibacterium sp.
GGCAACTTTTATTTTTATTATCCTTATAAAACCTACTCCAACAGTAGCCCTTGGAATGATTTTGATTGCTGCCTGCCCTGGGGGAAATATTTCCAATTTCATGACTGCCATGGCCAAAGGAAATGTAGCTTTATCAGTTAGTTTAACTGCCATTGCAACATTGGCCGCCACTTTTATGACTCCGTTGAATTTTGCGTTATGGGGAAAACTGTTTGTAAATCATTACAATAATGTTGGCGCAGGAAGTTATTTGGTTCCCATTGAAATTGATTTCTTTCAGATGGTGCAAACTGTGGTAATATTGTTGGGAATACCTGTTGCCATTGGGCTGTTGTTTGCTCAATACCTGCCAAAAATAACCGCAAAATTAAAGAAGCCAATCCGCCAGCTTTCAATAGTAATTTTCATTGCTTTTGTAATCATTTTATTATCGGCCAACTTCGACCATTTCATGCGTTTTGTTCATCTTGTATTTATTATAGTGCTTATTCACAATGGTTTGGCGCTGGCTTCGGGTTTTGGTGCGGCAACATTTTTTAAATTGCCCGAGACCGACAGACGGACCATAACTATTGAAACAGGAATTCAAAACTCGGGATTGGCATTGGTTCTGATGTTTAACCCGAAAATTTTTGCTCCTGAACTCGAACTTGGCGGCATGACCATCATTGCAGCGTGGTGGGGTGTTTGGCACATTATCAGCGGTTTTGGAATTTCATATTTATGGACAAGAAAAAAAGTACCCCAACCTTCAGAAATAATTTAAATTTGCCGCCATTTTAATATAATTAAACCTGAATTTATGAGTTACGAAAAATGGTCATTGGGCTATGCTGTTTTAAAAAAGTACGTTCAGTTTGCCGACTGGTTGATATATAAACAGAAAATTGTTGCCGGATTAGAAAAGATACCAAAAAATAAACCTGTTGTTTTTGCTCCAAATCATCAAAATGCATTAAGTGACCCATTGGCTATTTTGCTGAATACCAGATTTCAACCGGTTTGGCTGGCACGCGCAGATATTTTTAAAAACAAAACCGCCGCAGCAATCCTGAAATTCCTGAAAATTATGCCTGTTTACCGGATGCGCGACGGAAAGGAAAACCTGGCAAAAAACGATGATACATTCTCGGGGTCAGTAAAAGTGCTTGAAAATAACGGTGTACTTGGGCTTTTCCCTGAAGGCGCCCACACTGGAAAACGCCAGATGCTCGCGCATAAAAAAGCGGTTCCGCGTATTGTTTTTATGGCCGAGGAAAAAGCCGGGCACAATCTCGACATTCAAATTATTCCGACCGGTATTTTTTACAGCCACTACTGGAAATTTAACCGGACATTGATTGTTAATATTGGCGACCCCATTCCGGTAAACGAATATCTTGAACAGGCAAAAACCAACGAAAATGCGACAACTCTCGCGCTTCGCCAACGAATTCTGGATGAATTGCAAAAACAGGTAATCGAAATAAAAAGCACAAAATATTATTACGATTTTGAAAACATTTGTGAAATTTATGGTCGGCATTATTTAACCATACAAAATCAAAAGTATTCTGCATTAAATCTTTTTCATTCCGACCAGAAACTGGTAAAAAAATTGGATACACTGGAGAAAAATAATCCGGAGGAAACAGAAATGCTCGTTCAGGCTGTTAAAAATTATGCTACACAAATTAAAAAACTAAAAATACGGAACTGGCTGGTTGAAAACCCAAATCTGAACCTTTTAAAACTTGGGTTGAACAAATTGGTACTGATCTTGGGTTTACCTGTTTTTCTTTTTGGTTTTATTTTTAATGCCATTCCTTTTTTTGCGATTGACAAGATTACCCGCAAAAAGATAAAGGACAAGGGATTTTGGAGTACGTTTTTTTTGGTACTCGGAATAATCGTTTTTCCAATTTTTTATCTAATCGAATTTTTAGCTGTATCGTGGCTTATTCCGGGAATCTGGTTGGAACTGGCCTTTCTTGTTGCTATGCCAATCGCAGGGAAAGTTGCATTTTTATGGTACATTTTATTAAGAAAAACCGTTGGAAGAGGTCGTTTACTTTTATTGAAATTTTTCTACAGAAAAGAGTATGAAAACTTTTTTAAGGAAAAGGATTTGCTGTTCAGAAAATTGGATGAGTTGATTCCGGCCTGAGAAAGTTATTTATCTATTTTTTCCGCCCTTTTTCTGTTTTTCTTTTGTACGTTTAAATTTATCTTCAAAATTTCGTTTCGAGGAAGGAGCTTTTTTCTTTTTATGAAATGCTCCCTTGTAAGATGGATCGTCCAGTTTTCGCTGGCGGTCAATTTCGCGCAGATATTCCTGTTTTTCATCAAATTCGGTTGGTACAACAACAACCTGTTCTGGAATATCCATCAACTGAATCGGCATTCTGATTAACTCTTCAATTTTTTTCAAATGCCATTCATCGGCAGGGTCAATCAATGAAATCGCATCGCCTTTGTTTCCAGCCCTTGCAGTTCGCCCAATGCGGTGTACATAATCCTCATAACTGTTTGGAAGATCGAAATTGATAACATGGCTGACAAGACTTGCATCCAAACCGCGGGCCGAAACATCGGTGGAAATCAGGATTCTTACTTCGCCATTTTTAAAGGCATTTATGGCATTAATCCGCGTGTTTTGTCCTTTATTCGAATGTAAAATGCGTTTTTCACCCTCTGCTTTTCGCTTTATTACTTTAAAAACTTCCTCGGCATGTTCTTTTGTTTTCACGAAAATAATCACCCTCGAAAAGTTCTCTTCGTCTTCCAACAGATGCTGGATCAAGTTAAGTTTTGTCCGGTAATTGGGAACTTTAAAGGCTTTTTGGGTAACCAGTTCAACAGTTGTTGCCGATGGCGTAACTTCAATTTTCTCGAAATGATCCAGAAATTCCACTGCCATCTTTTCAACATTTTCATTAAAAGTTGCCGAGAAAAGCAGGTTTTGGCGGCGGTGCGGAATCACTTCCAAAAGTTGCCGCAATTGCGGAATAAATCCCATGTCGAGCATCCGGTCGGCTTCATCAATAACCAAATATTTCACTTTTTTAAGCGATAAAGAACCGCCTCGGTACAATTCCCACATTCTGCCCGGAGTGGCAATTAAAATATCGATTCCGGGTTCCAAAATTGCCGCATGTTTTGTCCAGCCAATTCCACCGAAAACGGCTGCATGTCGGATATCGGAAAGTGCAGTTAATTCTTCAACATCCTCTCCCACCTGGATTGCCAGCTCGCGGGTGGGAACAATAACTACCACCCGGGGTTCTTTGCCTTCGGCTTTTTTGAGTTTTGTTAAAAGCGGCATCAAATAGGCGGCGGTTTTGCCGGTTCCGGTTTGAGCAATTCCGACCACATTTTCTCCTGAATTTATTTTGGGAATAGCCTTCAACTGAACCGGGGTTGGCTCTTTAAAACCAATTTCGTCCAGCGTTTTCAATAATACTTTGGCTATTTTTAAATCTTCGAATGTCTGTTTCATGGCGCAAAAATAGGAAAAACTGCCTGATAATGAATATTATTAATGACCGTTAAAATTTGGTTTCTGTTTTTTATTTTTTTCTTTGAGAATTCTTTACGAAATTCGTTTTCAAATAATTACCGAATGACAATTTATTTTAAACATGACGAACTAAAAAAAAGCTTTTCAGAAATTTGAAGAAATTGCTTTTGCTTATGTTTTCGGATACTCAAAAGATGAAATTGTTAATGAAGGTTCGGATATTGACATTGCCGTTTATTTCATAAAAAACCAAAAGGAACTTGAATTGAGGTTGAAAATAATCGCTGAACTGGAAAAAATAATTCCTTCTTTTGGTAATTATGATTTGGTAGTTTTAAATTCCGCAAATTCAATTCTTGCGATGCTGGCAATCCAGGGAAAACTGCTTTTTAATAAAGAAGAATTCAAAGACGTTTATGCAGCTTTTTATTCTCAAACTTGCAGACAATATGAAGATGACTCTTTTTGGATGAAAAAACAACTTGAATATCGTGGTTATGAAGTTCAATTGAATAATTGAAAGAAAACTCAGGATTATTGAAGAAAACTTTAATGAAATCCGTTCGACATAATTATTTCAACCGGTACATTTTACCCGGCAAAGCAACCAACACATTTTTAAACTCAAGAGAGAGCAGCATAGCCGAAACCCGACTGACCGGCAATGTTAATTCCGACGAAATCTGATCTATAAATAACTCTCCATTTTCTCGCAACAGACTTACAATTTTTTCTTCTTCAGGAGTTAATTCAACAAACAAACTCGATTGTAACGCTTTATTTTTCGAGGTTTTCTCCCACCCCATAAAAAACTCCAAATCGTCGATACCTTCTATTAAGTTTGCCCCGCTATTGCGAATAAGCTGGTTGCAACCCTTTGAGTAAACGTCGCCAGCCCGGCCCGGAAAAGCAAACACATCGCGGTTGTATGACGAGGCAATCTCGGCTGTTATCAGGGCTCCACCTTTTGATGCCGACTCGATAACAATTGTTGCATCGGCAAGTCCGGCAATTATCCTGTTTCGACGAATAAAATTGGAGGGATCTATTTTAGTGCCACTCGGAAAATCGGTAACAAGTCCGCCATCTTCCTGCATTTTTCTCGCTGTTTCTGAATGAAGAGACGGGTAGATTCTATCTAATCCGTGTGCAATAACTCCGGCAGTTGGTAAATTATATTTTAATGCCGATTTGTGTGCCTGAATATCAATTCCATAAGCCAGGCCACTCACAATCAATACCTTGTAATTTCTTTCAGAAAAATTTTGAATCAACTCGTCGCAAACCTGTTTTCCGTAAGTGGTGGCATTCCGTGTTCCCACAATGCTGACAATCCGCTGTTCATTCAAATTCAAATTTCCTTTTGTATAAAGCAAAACAGGCGCATCGACACAGGTTTTCAACCGGCGAGGAAAAAATTTATCAGTGTAAAACAGCACGTCAACCTCATTTTTCTCTATAAACCTGATTTCCTTTTCAGCGCGTTTAAAAACATCTTTGTCTTTGATTCTTTGTGCGTTGATTTCGCCAATTCCGGGAATCTTTTGTAATGATTTTAATGATTCATTAAAAACCCCTTCAACGCTGCCAACATAAGAAACGACATTTCTCGCAAGCACACCACCTATTCCGGGAATTATCGACAAAGCAATTTTATAAAGAAGTGTTTCTTCCATTTGAGGGGCAGAGATTAGTTAAGATTTGATAAAAGTTCGTTTAGCGATTGGGCAATTTTTTGCCGGTCTTCCAATTTTAAAGCGGATAAACTTACCGGAGGATATTCGGCAGCCCCTCTTTTGGTTTTAACCACTAAAGTTAAATCCGACATTTTCCCAAAAACCGAATTTTCTAAAATTACCTTTCTCAGCATATTTTGAGGGAATTCTATTTCGTTAAACCGGGGGCGTCCAAAACTGACGGCTTTGTAATAGCGAAGCACAACGCGCCCGTTTTCGTTTCTGAATTCGATAAACTGGTAATCGGCCACATGAAAATACAGGTACCACAATGAAAATACGCCAATACTGATGAGTGCGGCCTCAATAGCCCCAATTATTTTGAACAAAAAAAACAGAAGAGCTGCAACGGCAATAAAAACACTTACCAAAAAAAATGTTCGCTTAAATTTAACAGCCCTGTTTTTATTATTTATTCTCATTGCGTTGTTTAATTTCATTCAAAATAAAGCCAAAATTAAAACCAAATTACCAAAACCAATTTTATTTTAACTTTACCGCAATTTAACAGCAATCGATGGGAAATTCAAAAATAAATTCAAAAATAATCTATAGCCGCAATCCTGAACAGGAACTTTTAAAATGGATTGGTAATTACACTCTCGGAAAAGTTTTTTTAGCCACCGAAGAAACCGTGAACGAGCTCTGTATTTCGAAATTCGATGATTTTTTTAAATCGAATGGCATACAAAAAGTGGTTATTCCTGCAGGTGAAAACAACAAAAAAATTGAATCGGTTGCCAAAATCTGGGAATTTCTCTCACAGAACGGCGCAGATCGCAAATCGCTGCTCATCAATATTGGAGGTGGAATGCTGACAGATTTGGCATGTTTTGCTGCATCAACTTTTAAACGAGGAATCGATTTTCTGAATGTTCCCACAACCTTGCTTTCGCAGGTTGATGCTTCGGTTGGAGGAAAAACCGGTATTAACTTCAGCGGGTTTAAAAACGAAATTGGTACATTTAAAGAACCTGTTGCAGTAATCATTAATACAGGTTTTTTAAAAACCATCGACAGCGAAAATTTTATTTCAGGATTTGCCGAGATGATAAAACACGGGCTGATTTACAGTCCGGAGCATTTGCTGGAACTTGAAAAATTTGATTTGGAAATCATCGACTATGACCTTCTGCAGGAAATCATTCGCCATTCGGTGAATGTAAAAGAATACTTTGTTGCCAGCGATCCCACCGAAAAAAACATACGTAAAGCGCTAAACTTTGGCCACACCATCGGACATGCATTCGAAAGTTACGCCTGGGAACAAAACCGGCCAATCCAGCACGGTTATGCCGTTGCTTACGGAATGATTGCCGAACTTTACCTTTCGTTTAAAAAATGCAATTTTCCGCGGTCTGATTTTCAGAACTTAACCAATTGGTTGCTAAAGTTATATGGCAAATTCCATATTTCTGAAAATGATTTTGATTCGCTTTTTGAGCTAATGACCCACGACAAGAAAAACGAGGCAGGCCGCATTAATTTCACGCTACTTTCTGAAATCGGAAAAATTGAAATTAACCAGAATTGCGAAAGAGATTTGATTTACGAATCATTGGTCAATTACGTTAACCTGTAAACCATATTTTCATGATTTACAAAGTTTCAATCAACAGGAAAAGTATTCAGGCAACCATCAACCTGCCTTCTTCGAAAAGCATCAGTAACCGGGCGTTAATAATCAATGCATTAAGTTACAGCCCTTATCCGCTGCTGAATTTATCTGACAGTGACGATTCAAAAGTTTTATTGGAAGCGCTCAACTCATACAACAATAAGTTCGATATTGTACATGCCGGTACTGCCATGCGTTTTTTAACTGCCTTTTTGGCAAAAATTGTTGGCGAGTGGGAAATTACAGGTTCGGAAAGGATGCAACAACGACCTATTTCAATTCTTGTGGATGCACTGCGACAGTTGGGCGCAAAAATCGAATACACCAAAAACGAAGGTTTTCCTCCGTTAAAAATATTGGGCTCCCACTTAACCGGAAAAATTATTGAACTTGACGGAAGTGTTTCAAGCCAATATATTTCGGCGCTTTTGCTAATTGCTCCAACTATTGAAAACGGGTTA
>JBBIVS010000182.1:0-7258 GCA_037439605.1 Draconibacterium sp.
ACCGCAATCAACTCGGCCTTGCAGATTGATATCACAGGGCAGGTTTGTGCCGACTCAATCGGGACAATCCATTATTCGGGCGTTGGAGGCCAAATCGACTTTTTAAGGGGCGCCTCATTAAGCCAGGGTGGTAAACCAATTATTGCCATTCCATCGGTTACAAATAAAGGAATCAGTAAAATTGCCCCGATTTTAACCCCCGGCGCAGGCGTTGTAAGCACCCGTGCCAACATTCACTGGCTGGTTACCGAATTCGGAGCTGTAAACCTTTACGGTCGTACTTTGCAGGACAGGGCTAAACTGATAATTTCAATTTCGCACCCCGACCACCAGGAATTGCTCGACAAAGCCGCTTTCGAACGTTTTGGACCTCATTTCCATTTTATTTGGGACGCGGAGTAATTCAGTGTTCCGAGCCTGCCTGTCGGCAGACAGGTTCAGAGTTCAGAGTTCAGCGTTTCGAGTTTTAAGTTTTGAACAGTGACCAGCAGGCAGCAGGCAGTAACCAGTTTGGAGTTCAGAGTTCAGAGCATGCCTGTCGGCAGACAGGTTCAGAATTCAAACTAATTCCAATAACCAATGCCCAATAACCAGTAACCAGAAAAAAGTAACTATTTAAATTTTATATTATGAATATTTCACATATCGAACACATCGGGATTGCTGTTAACAACCTTGAGGAAGCCATTCCGTATTACGAAAACGTTTTAGGCCTGAAATGCTACGCCATTGAAGAAGTAGCCGACCAGAAAGTAAAAACAGCCTTTTTTATGGTAGGCCAAACCAAAATCGAATTGCTCGAATCAACCGATCCTGAAGGGCCAATCGGTAAATTTATCGAGAAAAAAGGCCCGGGAGTGCACCATCTTGCTTTTGCAGTTAATAACGTTAACGAAGCGCTGAACGAAGTTGCCGAAAAAGGCGTTCTGCTTATCGACAAAGCCGGACGTAAAGGCGCCGAAGGAATGAATATCGGTTTCCTTCACCCAAAATCAACGCTTGGTGTATTAACCGAATTTTGCTCTGAATAAAAAATAATTCAATCAACATACCATGAATAACCAGGATAAAGTAAAAAAACTCATCGACCTTCGCGTTGAAGCAAAACTCGGGGGTGGTGAAAAAAGAATTGAGGCACAACATGCAAAGGGCAAACTCACTGCCCGCGAGCGTATTGCATTGCTGCTCGACGAGGGCAGTTTCGAAGAATACGACATGTTTGTAACGCACCGTTGCGACAACTTCGGGATGGAAAAAACCAAATTATTGGGCGATGGTGTAGTAACCGGACAGGGAACAATCGATGGCCGCGTGGTTTATATTTACGCGCAGGATTTTACCGTTTTCGGGGGTTCATTGTCGGAAACTTACGCGCTGAAAATTTGTAAAGTGATGGATATGGCCATGAAAGTGGGCGCACCAATTATTGGCATCAACGATTCAGGTGGCGCCCGTATTCAGGAAGGTGTAACTGCTTTGGCTGGTTATGCCGAAATTTTCGAACGCAACATTATAGCCTCTGGAGTTATTCCGCAGATTTCAGCAATTTTCGGCCCGTGTGCGGGCGGCGCGGTTTATTCGCCTGCATTGACTGACTTTATTGTGATGAGCAAAAACACAAGTTACATGTTTGTTACAGGTCCCAAAGTGGTAAAAACAGTAACCGGCGAAGTGGTAACCGATGAACAGCTGGGTGGCGCTTCGGTTCATGGCTCAAAATCGGGTGTTACGCATTTTGTAGCCGATGATGAGGAAGAAGGAATTCTTTTAATCCGAAAAATGCTGAGTTACATGCCGCAAAACAACCTCGAAGACGCACCACTGGTTCATTGTACAGATCCGATCGACCGTTTGGAAGACTCACTGAACGAGATTATTCCCGACAACCCAAATAAACCTTATGATGTTAAAGACGTAATTCATGCCATTGTTGACCAAAACGAATTTCTTGAAGTTCACCGCAACTACGCGCAGAATATTGTGATAGGTTTTGCCCGTTTTAATGGAACTTCAGTTGGAATTGTGGCTAATCAGCCCAATTACCTGGCGGGTGTTCTCGATATTAACGCTTCGCGCAAAGCAGCCCGTTTTGTGAGATTCTGCGACGCGTTCAATATTCCGCTGGTTACTTTGGTAGATGTTCCCGGATTTTTACCCGGCACAGCACAGGAGTACGGTGGAATCATATCACACGGCGCCAAACTGCTGTTTGCTTTTGGTGAAGCCACAGTGCCTAAAGTTACTGTTATCCTTCGTAAATCGTACGGAGGGGCATACTGCGTTATGAGTTCGAAACACCTTCGCGGCGACATTAACTACTCTTGGCCAACCGGCGAAATCGCAGTTATGGGGCCCAAAGGCGCCATTGAAGTACTCAGAGGTAAAAAAATTGCAGAGATTACTGATGAAACTGAACGCGATGAATATATTGCCAAAGCTGAAGAAGACTACAAGGAAAAATTTGCAAATCCATACGCCGCAGCCCGGTACGGCTACATTGACGATGTGATTGAACCGCGCAATACGCGTTTCCGCGTTATACGCGCACTTCAGGCGCTTGCAACCAAAAAGGATGTTATGCCGGCAAAAAAACATTCTAACATTCCTTTGTAATCAGTCGTTATGAGAATGAAAATCAAATTTCAAATTTCCCTAATCGTTATTGTTTTTGTAACCAGTATGGCTGCAGAAAATGTGCTGGCCCAAAATGCCTCCGATCTGAGAATTAACGAAATACTGGTGTATAATGACTCCAGCGCAGTTGACGATTTCGGGATGCACACGCCCTGGATCGAAATATTCAATTCGGCCTACAATAATGTAAACATTGGCGGATGCTATATTACCGATGATTTGAATAATCCAACAAAATACTGGATTCCGACAGGTGTTCCGGCAACAAAAATTCCGGCAAGAAACTATGTTGTTTTTTGGGCCGACAACCACCCGACTCGCGGAATTTTTCATTTGAATTTTACCCTGAATGAAGGTAAAACAATAGCGCTGTTCGATGCAAACGGCAAAACCCTTATCGATAGAATTGACATACCTGGCGGGCAAAAGCCTGATCTAACCTATGGAAGAAAAACAACCGACAGCAATGAATGGGTATATCTTGAAAAATCGACTCCCGGAGCAAACAATGATTATACCAGGAAAAAATCTTCGGGCGAAAAATTTGTTGAATTTGATCCGTATGGGATTGGTATGACCATGATTGCCATGTTTGTAGTATTTTCAGCACTTGCAATTTTGTTCATTATCTATAAAAATATGGGCCGTTTCTTTATACGGAAAGGGGCTTCTTTAAAAAGATTGGCATCGGGCGATATAAAACAATTGGCTGTGCATTTGGAAGGTGAAATGTCGGGCGAAGTAAATGCTGCAATTGCTTTGGCGTTGCATCTTTACCAAACTGAACTACACGATTATGAAAATACGGTTTTAACCATTCAAAAGGTATCGAGAACCTATTCGCCCTGGAGTTCAAAAATTTACACATTAAGAAAAACACCAAATAAAACCTGAAAAAATGAAAAAATTCAAATTCACTATAAACGGAAATATTTACGAGACAGAAATACTCAACATTGAAGATAATATTGCCGAAATTGAGGTAAACGGAACATTGTACAAGGTTGAGGTTGACAAAACGCTGAAAACCACCAAAACACCAAAGCTTGTGCGCCCTGTTGCAGTTCCTTCAACCGACAGCCACCCGTCGGTTGCAAAAACCAGCAGTCCCTAAGGGCCAAAAGGAGCCGGAAGTATTAAATCACCGCTACCCGGGGTTATACTCGAAATGTTTGTAAAAGAAGGCGATGAAGTTAAAATGGGCCAGCGCTTGCTGATGCTCGAAGCCATGAAAATGGAAAATAACATTGAAGCCGACAAGGCCGGCAAAGTGGTTAAGATTTTGAAACACAAAGGCGACAGCGTGATGGAAGGCGATGTGTTAATTATGATAGGAGACTAAGAGATGGGGCATTTTTTTGAATTTATAATTGAACATCTGCTGCAGTTTCTGCAGTTTACCGCTTTTGCAAACCTCACCGTTGGGCATGTTATTATGATTTGTATTGGCCTTATTTTTATTTATCTGGCCATTGCGAAAGAATTTGAACCGATGTTGCTGATTCCCATAGGCTTTGGTATTCTTATCGGAAACATTGCCTTTGCACCCGGTTACCAGATTGGGGTTTACGAATCGGGCAGTGTATTGAACTATCTCTATTTTGGGGTTCTTTATGGAATTTATCCACCTCTGATTTTCCTGGGAATCGGAGCCATGACCGACTTTTCGGCGCTGATTTCGAACCCGAAACTCATTTTGATTGGCGCTGCGGCACAGTTAGGTATTTTTGGCGCGTACTGTCTTGCCCTGGCGCTTGGGTTCAGCCCTACGGAAGCTGGCGCTATTGCCATTATCGGCGGGGCAGATGGTCCCACTGCTATTTTCCTTTCATCAAAACTGGCCCCCGATTTAATGGGAGCAATTGCTATTGCAGCTTATTCATATATGGCGCTGGTTCCAGTTATTCAACCTCCGGTAATGAAACTGCTGACATCGTCAAAAGAACGCGTTATCAGAATGAAACCTCCGCGTGCCGTTTCAAAAACCGAAAAGATAATTTTTGCCATTGCAGGTATGTTGCTTACCACCTTTATTGTTCCAAGCGGTTTACCGCTGCTGGGGATGCTCTTCTTTGGAAACCTGCTGAAGGAAAGCGGTGTTACAAAACGATTGGCCGACACTGCAAAGGGCCCTATGATAGATGTGGTTACAATTCTGATTGGATTAACAGTTGGCGCTTCAACGCAGGCCACAACATTTCTGACCTTTAAATCAATTGGTATTTTTATGCTTGGCGCTGCATCATTCTTTGTGGCAACATTTGGCGGGGTGATGTTTGTAAAAATTATCAACCTGTTTTTGAAGGAAGGAAATAAAATAAACCCGTTAATCGGTAATGCGGGTGTATCGGCAGTGCCCGACAGCGCCCGTGTTTCGCAGGTTGTGGGATTGGAATATGATAAAACAAACCATTTGCTTATGCATGCCATGGGGCCCAATGTGGCCGGCGTTATCGGTTCGGCAGTAGCGGCGGGTATTTTGCTCAGCTTTTTGGTTTAATAATCTTCAATCCACCTTCCGCTGGGATCGCTTGGCAACGATACTGTTTTTTGCGAAAACCTAAATACCCGGGGATGAACCAGCCGCTCAAAATCAGCGTAACTTAGTTTTATTATTTCGGTGTGGTTACCGGCATTAAAGGAAATGTATTCATCTTCGGCAATTGATTCGGCGACAAATACTTCCATATCGTACAGGTTGCCAAACGGAGGCATTGCGCCAACTTCGCAATCAGGAAAGGCATACTTGAATTCGGCTTCTGTTGCCAGTGTTACCTGCTGTGTTTCGAAGATTTCGCGCAAAAGTGTAAAGTTTAACTGGTACGATGCCGGCAAAACTGCCATGGCCATTTTGCCATCGATTTTAATAATCACGGTTTTTGCGAATTCCTTACCCGAAACATGAGCCGATGCTGCTATTTCCTGAGCTGTATATGCGCTGGAGTGCCTGACAGTTAAATACTTTACGTTGTTTTCGTCAAGAAAAGCTTTTAATTTTTTAATTGGCATTTTGCTTGTTTTTTAAGTTTCCTGTTCTAACAGTTATTACAACAGTTTTTCGAATAAGGTTTCAAAATCATTTTATTATCTTCTGGATTTTTTTATCAAACATTTTCCCAGAATAAACAAGCAGAGAATACTTCAGTGTCAAAGGTTTCCGGGTCGAAACAGGAATGAGTGTATTTCCGGGATAGGCAGCATTTTGTATGCTGTTTCTTTTTCGAAGTATCCAGGGCTGAGGGTAACCCGGATTTTCGGGGTAGTCAACAATTACAATTCCGCCTGAACTGTTGTTTTTCCCAACCGAGCCCGAAATATTTACATAACCTGTTGATTTAACCGCCGTATTTTCAGGTGTAATTTCACCCCCGGAACCTGTAAATTTAACATCATCATGTAAAACCATTCGTACCGAAAAACCGCTGTAACCCTTTTCATCAGCCGAACCGCCAATTTTAAGGTTTTCAACCAAAGCAACCAGTTGGATTTCAAAATCAATTTTACGGTAATTTCCTTTTTTGGGGTGAATTAAAATTTTAGCGTTTTCCTTCAAGTAGGGCGTTTTTTCACCCTGCAATTTCCAGAGCGGCGATTTCCACTGCACTTCGGTACGGAGTTCAGCAACACCTGCACTTTTGGCTGCATACTCAATATCAGTTACCTGCTGTTCAAAATCTTTTATCTCCCACGGATCCCCAATTGGTTTGTCGCCGATATAAACCTGGTGCCAGGCCCAGAAAATTCCCCTGTGATGTAAGTGGTCAGCCGGGAAATCTTCTGTCAAAACAGTTCCGTCAATTCCCCAAAGCGGATGTATGTAGTTACAGCGCTGATATTTGCCTTCAAAACTCTTGTTTTCTTTTTGATAAAATAAAACGTTTTCATTGCTCTCGGTAAACAAAAAACCGCCTTCTTTCTTTTGCATTTTCACCTGGGATGAAACATAGAATCCGACGGCCGTTAAAAGGAAAATGATAAATAATTGTTTGTTCATATTAAGTTACTGACACTTGAAAACCCTATTTCAACAGCATTTTGTATAACCACTCATTTTTCAGCTCGTTTTGTTCGGGATAGGTCCAGTGTTGTGTATCCTGAAAAACATGGAGTTCCTTTTTGCCCGGAATCACATTGTAAGCCGCGTGCATCGAGGTTGGCGGACAAACATTGTCGTTGTAACCCCAACTGTACCATCCCGGAACTTTGACAAAACGGGCAAAGTTTACCACATCGAAATATTTCGAGGTTTCCACTTTTTCGGGTTTGTTGGTGAACGAATTGCGAAATAAATGCGGCCAGCCACCTGCACGTTCGTTCAGATAACCTGTGAGGTCGGAAAGCGCCGGGTAAAATGCAGCAAGGTAATCAATACGGTTGTCGAGGCCAGCTATTATTATCGAAAGCGCCCCACCCTGGCTGCCACCTGTAACTCCAATGGTTTTGCCATCAAAACAGTCGAGGCTTTCTATAAAATCCAAAGAGCGAACACACCCAAGGTAAACGCGTTTAAAGTAGTAAAAATCCCTATCATCGAGGTTGTTTGCCCAGTAACCTTCGAGCGGACCTGCTGCCAAATCGTTATAAACCCCCGGATCGAGGTTTACAGGAATGCCGTGAATACCAA
>JBBIVS010000183.1:0-7246 GCA_037439605.1 Draconibacterium sp.
GTTTTACGAGTGGATTTCTGAGTGAGTTACAAAGCAGTGTTGAACGTGGTTCATCGGTTGTTATCTTCCCCGGAGAAAAAACCAACCTGAATACCATGAATGAACTGCTGACCATGTTTAATGCGAGTCGGGCAACCGGAGTAGATACAACCAAACAAAAAATTTCGGGTATTGATTTTGAGAATAAATTTTTTGCAGGTGTTTTTCGCAAAAAAGAGGAGAACCCGATTTATCCTGAAATTAAAGGCCATTTGTTGTTTGAAAATAGCGGCTTGTCTTCCGAAAGGCGTTTACTTTGGTTTCAGAACAACGACAAAGCTTTGTCGATGGTAAATTACGAAAACGGAAAAGTGTGGATGTTTTCGTTTCCGTTAACTAAAAAAAACGAAGCGTTTGCGCGCGATATTCTTTATGTGCCAACCATTTACAACATAGTTTTAAACAGTTTGCCCAGTCAGCAAATGTCGTACACAGTTGGCAAAAATACTTTTTACGAAATTCAGGGCAGCCGGAACTTCAATTTGAATTCGCCCATTGAAATTGAGAATATCAAAACTGGCGACAAATTTATCCCAACTAAAAATATTTCAAACCGGGGGGTTCAAATTGGTTTTCAGGAACAAATTTTAAATGACGGACATTACCTGGTGCAAAACGAAGATACTACCCTGACTGCACTTGCTTTTAACTACGACCGCAAAGAATCGGATTTAAGGTACTTTGATCAAGACGAGTTACAGGATAAAATTGAGACTGCCCAACTAAAAAATGCCCAGGTTGTGCAAAATTCCGATCGCAATTTCTCTGAAATTTTCGATGATATCCAGAATGGCAAACAACTCTGGAAATGGTTCATTCTGCTGGCACTCCTGTTTATTTTAACTGAAGCCGCGATTATCAGATTTTGGAAGTAAGCCGTAAAACATGACGTTTTTCAGTGCTTTTTAACACCAATCTTTATTTTTTTATCAACCGGTAAAATTGTAATTCTGTACCAATTTTAGAACCAAAATTAAAGAAATGGCATTATTAACTACAAATGATTACATGGCCAAAGAAGATAAATTTGGCGCACACAATTATCACCCGCTACCCGTTGTACTTGCCAAAGGCAAAGGAATTTATGTTTGGGATGTGGAAGGAAAAAAATATTTCGACTTTTTATCGGCCTATTCAGCAGTTAACCAGGGACATTGCCACCCAAAAATTACAAAGGCGCTAACCGACCAGGCAAACACACTGGCGTTAACTTCGCGCGCTTTTTACAACAATGTTTTGGGCGATTGGGAAGAATACATGACCCAATTGTTTGGCTACAACAAAATGCTGCCCATGAATTCGGGCGCCGAGGCCGATGAAACTGCCCTTAAACTGGTAAGAAAATGGGCTTACAAAGTAAAAGGAATACCCATCAACGAGGCAAAAATTATCGTCTGCGACGGCAACTTTCATGGCCGCACAATTACAATTATCTCAATGTCGTCAGACCCTGATTCTTACAATCATTACGGGCCTTATACCCCTGGTTTTGTGCATGTTCCGTTTAACGATTTGGAAAAACTTGAGGAAGAACTGAAAAAGCCAAATGTTGCAGGATTTTTGGTTGAACCCATTCAGGCTGAAGCTGGTGTATTCGTTCCCGATGAAGGTTATTTAAAAAATGCTGCCTACCTCTGCAAAAAATACAATGTACTTTTTGTGGCCGACGAAGTTCAGACCGGGTTGGGAAGAACAGGAAAATTACTGGCCTGCGACCACGAAAATGTGAGGCCCGATATCCTGGTTCTTGGTAAAGCGCTCTCGGGCGGAGTTTACCCGGTTTCGTGTGTTTTGGCCGATGATGAAATAATGCTGACCATAAAACCCGGCGAGCATGGCAGTACTTATGGTGGAAACCCGATTGCAGGAAGGGTTGCAATGGCTGCACTCGATGTTATTTTAGAAGAAAACCTTGTTGAAAACTCAAACCGGATGGGAGAAATCTTCAGAAGGGAGATGAAAGCCGTGAAGTCGAAAATGATTGAAATTGTTCGTGGAAAAGGATTGTTAAACGCGGTCGCTGTTAAACCCAACAATGGCAAAACAGCCTGGGATGTTTGTTTAAAACTGAAAGAAAATGGGTTGATTGCAAAACCAACACACGAACACATCATCAGGTTTACACCTCCGCTGATAATTGCAGAACCCGAATTAATGGAAGCGCTTGAAATAATAAAAAGAACTTTCAGAGAATTCGAAGACTGATTTAATATTTAACTGACGGAACCGTACTTTTTTTGAACAAGGGAGAACTGCTTAAAATATGGTAACTAACCTTTGAAAATAAACAGAACGGTTCCCTAATTTTTAATGTTTAATCAGAAAACTAAAATTGATTTTGCCCAATAACACCTTGTCTTTCAACATCAAAATTACGGGTGTACGAAATTACAGATACGCCTCTGTTCATATAACCTCCTGATGAGGATACCTTTTTAAAATAATAGTTTCCCTGCACCAAATTCACATTCATATAAGGAAGACATTCCTGAAAATCTTTTCCATATAAATGCAGGGCATTTAAAAAATACATGGCTGCATCAAATCCCTGTACACCGTAACTGTTGGGTTCGGTGCCAAAATTGTCAATAAATTTTTCAATGTATTTAATAGTTTCAGGCTTTTTATAATCAATCCAGTAAGGATTAATGTATTTCATCTTAAGGTTATGAAAATGCGCTATTTCGATGCTTGGATAGCGCTGCTGATAGTTGCTGGCTCCAATCAGCGTAATCGGAAAATCAACAGCCAGATTGTTGATATTCGAAATTGCAACACTCAGTTCACCTTCATCCGAAGAGGGTATAAACACTACATTTTCCTTATCGGTCACTAATTTTTCGCGCAGTCCATTTGATTTTCCTTTTCTGAAATCATATTCAGTATATTTTCCGTTGTTCTGGTTTTCCTGTTTTGAAAGTTTTCTGCGTATTAATTCAACAAGCTGGTTTTCCTGTGCCCCCGGGAACGACGAGGTTCTTACAACTATGAAATTTGAGTTTGAATAGTTGTCTGATATTAATTGGGCAGTTGCTTCTGCCAGATATTCGCGGGTGGGATTTATCTGGTAAAAATATGGGTTTGAATTAAGAATTGCCGATTTTGGTATAAACGGCGAAACCATTGGAATCTGGTACTGTTCAGAAATCTGATCAACCTCTTTCTGCACGTTTTCATACACAGGCCCAATTATCAAATCGGTTTCAGCAAATGAATGGGTGTTCTTTATATACCTGACTGTTTCAGGATTATCTTTTGTATCAAAAACGTTTAAAACAATTTTCATCCCTGCTTTTTGCATCGAATCTGCTGCAATAAGGACTCCCTCATAGAATTGCAAAAAGTTTTCGCTGTTACCATGAAACTGTTTTAATAACCTGACAGGTTTTTCGTGCTCAACAATGGTATCAACTGCCAATAGATCAACAGGTTGAACAACCAACTCCGTATCTTTTCCTGCCGTTGTAAATTCCTTGTTTAACTGTTCGTTTGCTTCAAGGGAAAGAGGTAAAAACAGGGCAATCACGGTTGTGCCTTTGGCGCCAATCCTGGTTTCCGGTACACAATTGACAGGTACTTTTCCATTGGATACAGAGTTGTTTATTTTCCCCGTGACAGTATTTGTTTCAGAAGCAATATCGTTCTTTACTTCGCCGGGCGCTTCTTTTGTTGCCTGCACCGGAATGCGGATTACCGCCCCTGCCCGAAACGCAAACTTCAACTCCGGGTTTATTGCTTTTATTTCTTCTTCGCTTACCTGGTATTTTTGGGTTATTCCATACAAAGTTTCACCCGAAACTATGGTGTGATTAAAATATTTAACCTGTACGTTGCTTTCCGAAACCCAGTCAACCACCTTGTTTTCGGTCGGTTTTTTGGGTATAAAAAGTTTCGAACCCGCTTTCAGGTTTTTTGCTTCCGGATTGTATTCCAAAATATCATTTTCTGAAACCTTGTATTTTTTGCTGATTGAATAGAGAGTTTCACCCGAGACAACATAATGTTCAATCATATCAGCAGGAATTTGTGTTCCTGCCGGAGAAATCGTCAGAGTTGCTGCACTCTCAGGTTTCGCTGTTAAATCCCAATGCGGAATCTTGAGAACCATTCCCTTTTTTAACCGCTGTACCGTTGGGTTGTATGCATAAATTTCCTCAACAGTAATTCCATATCTTTTCGATATTGAATAAGCCGTTTCATTGTTCGATTCTATCGTATGGCTTGCAAAACCGGTTGGATCGCCCTTTTTTAAATCAGGAATCTCGGACAAACTGATGTTTTTGTTGTAAGGGATTTTCAATATTTGTCCAATACTTAAACCTTCTGAAATGGATGGATTATATTTCTGCAAAAGAGTTGTTTCGGTTTTAAAATCGCGCGAAATGGAAAAAACTGTTTCGCCTGTTCGAACCTGATGAAGAATAAATTTTTCACCCTGAATAACAACCAGCTCGTTCTCTTTTAAATTCTGACCTTTTGAAGATTCAGTGAGTGTAAAAAAGAACAACACAATTATTAAAAACTGAAAAAACTTCATCGAAAAGCTAATTTTTTATCCGGCAAAAATAACAATAAATGCTCAACACTACTTTTGAAACGGTTTATTTTGATTTTAATTTTAAAACAACTCTCAATTGAAATGGTTTATTTTCTTGTTGTTAACAACCGGTTTATTTTAATGAACAAACCAATTGCGTTTAATATGTAATTTTTACCTTTGTTTTGAAATTTTCAATACAAAACCATAATTTTTTTTTATGCAAGAAAAAATCCTGATTCTCGATTTTGGATCACAATATACACAGTTAATAGGCCGTAAAGTTCGAGAATTAAACGTTTACTGCGAGATTTATCCTTTTAATCATTTTCCCAAAATTGATGAAAGTGTGAAAGGAGTAATTCTTTCAGGAAGCCCTTATTCAGTGCGCGACAAGGATGCGCCAAGAATTGATTTATCGGAAATCAAAGGGAAAATCCCGGTTCTTGGTGTTTGCTATGGAGCTCAATACATGGCGCACTTTTACGGCGGCGAAGTGACGCCATCAAACAGCCGCGAATATGGCCGTGCCAAACTTGGTTTTATCGAAAAGGAATGCATTCTTTTCAAAGAAATCAACCTTCATACACAGGTTTGGATGTCGCATGGCGACACAATTGTTCACATGCCAAAAAATTACAAGGTTATTGCATCAACTGAAGACGTAAATTTTGCAGCCTATAAAATCGATGATGAACCAAGTTGGGGAATACAGTTTCACCCTGAAGTATATCATACCACAGAAGGAAAACAACTTTTGGAAAATTTTGTATCGGAAATTTGCGGATGCCGTCAGGATTGGACCCCGGTTTCGTTTATTGAAACCACAGTGTCCGAATTAAAGCAAAAACTGGGTAACGACAAAGTGGTGCTCGGCTTGTCGGGTGGAGTTGATTCATCAGTTGCGGGAGTTTTGCTTCACAAGGCTATTGGGAAAAACCTCACATGCATTTTTGTTGATAACGGGCTTTTACGAAAAAATGAGTTTGAAGACGTTTTACATTCATACAAAGATATGGGATTGAATGTAATCGGGGTCGATGCACGCCAAAAGTTCTGGAACGATTTAAAGGGAGTTACCGATCCGGAATTAAAGAGAAAAGCGATTGGAAATAATTTTATCGAGGTTTTCGATGAAGAAGCGCATAAAATTCAGGATGTAAAATGGCTCGCGCAAGGAACTATTTACCCCGATGTAATTGAATCGGTTTCAGTAAACGGGCCATCGGCTACCATAAAATCACATCATAACGTGGGTGGGCTTCCCGAAAAAATGAAGCTGAAAATAGTTGAACCATTGCGGCTTTTGTTTAAAGACGAAGTTCGTTTGGTAGGTAAAGCGCTCGGGATTAAACAGGAACTTTTAGGGCGACATCCTTTCCCCGGACCGGGTTTAGGAATCAGGATTCTCAGTGACGTAACATCTGAAAAAGTCCGGATTTTACAGGAAGCTGACGCTATTTTTATTAACGGATTAAAAAACTGGGGTTTATACGACAAGGTCTGGCAGGCCGGAGTTATTTTATTACCGGTACAATCGGTTGGAGTTATGGGAGATGAGAGAACTTATGAAAATGCAGTGGCATTGCGCGCTGTAGCTTCAACCGATGGAATGACAGCTGATTGGGTTCATCTGCCTTACGATTTTCTTGCAAAAATGTCGAACGAAATCATCAATAAGGTGAAAGGGATAAACCGGGTTGTATATGATATCAGTTCGAAACCGCCTGCAACAATCGAGTGGGAATAATTGTTGTTGATTTGCTGTAAACCTGAAATCAGCCTTGGTTATAAATGGCCTGGAAATTGCGATATACAGCATCGGATACATTAATTTAAAGTCATGAAAAACATCTTAATTGAAAAATACCGAAATATGTTTGTGACCGTGGTTTTTGCCACAGTTATTTCAATACCCGCTTCATATACTTCGGCACAGGAAAAAGTTCAGCAAAACCAGCTTAAATTCGGGAGGTTATTGCGTTTGGTTGACAGCTATTATGTTGACTCAGCCAATATCGATGAATTAACTGAAAAGGCAATCGTTCATTTGTTGAGTGAACTTGACCCACACTCGGTTTACATGTCGAAAGATGAAGTGGATAAAGCGAATGAACCTCTTGTAGGTAATTTTGAAGGGATTGGAATATCTTTCAATATTTTTAAAGATACATTGCTGGTGACATCCACAATTTCCGGCGGCCCCTCTGAAAAAGTTGGACTTTATGCAGGCGATCGCATTGTGGAGGTTAACAATAAAAGTATTGCCGGAATTGGGCTCAAAAACAGCGATGTTTTTGATATGCTCCGAGGCGCTAAGGGAACTACGGTCAATCTAAAAGTGCTGCGAAAAAATTCACCGCAATTGCTTGATTTCACAATAGTGCGCGACAAGATTCCAATAAACAGCCTTGAAGCTTCTTACATGATCAATCAAAATACCGGATTTATAAAGCTTTCCAGATTCTCGGCAACAACAACTGAAGAATTTGTAACGGCCATGAAAGATCTAAAAAAGCAAAATTTACAGAACCTTATCCTCGACTTGCGGGGAAATGGCGGAGGATACTTAAAAACTGCCGTTGAAATTTCGGAACAGTTTCTGAAAAACAATGATATGGTGGTTTTTACAAATGGATTAAATGAACCAACAAGGGAATACAGGGCATC
>JBBIVS010000184.1:0-7244 GCA_037439605.1 Draconibacterium sp.
ACCGCCTCTGTACGGAAAACTGAATTTACCCCCGGTATATAAAATATCCGGATTTTTCCAGAAAACCTTGTCGAAATTTTTATCCACATTTTTTACAACTCCTTTTATCCAGGTAAAAGAATTTAACTGATCAACAATAAAATCGAAGTTTAAAATTTCATTTCCCACAAAAATAAAGTTGGGTCTTTTCCCATATTTTTTCCAGTTTTCAAGCAGAAAATTGATATAGCCCGGCACAAGGTTCCTGCTTAATTGATTGGGTGGTAACTGAGTAGGTAATTGTTCGAAATCTTTTATAACAAACAACTCCTGGTTCATCTTTTCTTTTTCTTCACCGGCGGTTAACTGTACAGGTACTGTAACCGTTGAAATTTCGAATGCATAATTTTTTAGCTGGTGCAAAATCCTGCTTTCACCTTTATAATTGCCATCGATAAAAAAAATAACCCTGCGATTGGCCTGAACCAGATACTCCTGAGAAGGCCAGGTTTCTCCCTGTGGAAGATAAAATATGTGCGGTGATATTTTTGAGGCGCTGATTACCGAGTCGAGAAGTGCAATGTTGTCATTAAACAAGATGAAAACAGGAATAATCTTCGACTGGTTTTCCTGAATAACAGGATGAAGTTTATTGAGTAATGCTTCAAACAATTCAGATGAATTCTGAAGCAATACCTTTTTGTTTTTTACAGTTAATTCGATTTCTATACCAGTGGAACCATTTCTTTGCAGCAGATTCCAAATTTGCTGGTTGTTAAAATTTTGAGAACTGATTTTTGTAATCAGAAAGGAGTTGTCTGAAATATCGGTTGCATAAGTTACCATGCTAGTGCTAAAAAGGAGGATGAAAATATATATTGAATAGCAAAAAAATCTGTTTTTCACGCTTTCCGGTTTAACCAAAATCTATTTCTGCACTCTTAATTTCGAATTATTTTTTGTCAAATGTATTAAAATTGACGGAATTGGAAATAATATTTAAATTTTTTTTGGAATTGGTAAGACAAATCAATTCAGATAGTTAAAATTTTAATTAAGACAAAATTAAGTATTGGTTAACCATCAGTTGAGTTGTTAATTAAGTTTTTGATAACCCCGCGCGTATATAATTGTCATTAAATAACATTTTATAATGACTGATAAAACAATCAAACGAAAACACTACCTGTTGTTTATCGCCGGAGGTTTAAGTGCAATTCTTTTTCTGGCATTGTCGAACAAAACAATTCATTATACTTCAACCAATGAATTTTGTGCAAGTTGCCATGTGCATCCACATGCCGATGTAACATGGAAACTTTCAACTCATCACAATACCCGAAGCGGTGTTTCGGTGAACTGTGTCGATTGTCATTTGCCTCCCGAAGATCAAAAACTGTATTTTCTGACACGAAAAGCTTATCATGGAATGCATGATTTTTATGTTTATATGACTAAAGATTCATCGGAAATTGACTGGGTGGAAAAACGGTCGATTGATGCAGCGAAAAGATTTGTTTATGAAGATGGCTGCAAGAAATGCCATACCAATCTGTTCCCTTCAACATTAAACGCGTTGGGTGCAGAATCGCACCTGAAATATATGCGCAATCCTGAAAATTCGTCGTGTCTGCAATGTCATTTGGATGTCGGGCATTATCGTGGAAAAAAAGGATTAACAGGTGCTGAAGAGTTAGTTTCAGGTTCAAAAGAGATTTTTACATCACCAGCGGTAGTTGATAAATTTACCACTTTCGATGAAAAAATTCCCGGTACTTCGGTTTCGTTTAAGATGGTCGCCATTCCCGGAGGTGAGTTCAAAATGGGCACTCCTGATGACGAACCTTTCAGAAGAAACGATGAGGGTCCTGAAATTAATGTTGCCGTTGACAGTTTTTGGATGGGAGAAATTGAAGTTTCATGGAACGAATATCTGGCGTTTTTTAATGCAACCAGTTCGCAGGGCCGTAAAGAAGCGGTTGAAACCGATGATGAAACCGATGGAATTTCAGGGGCAACACCACCTTGGGGAGCGCCCGATCAGGGATGGGGTAAAGGTACCCGGCCGGCAATTACAATGAGCCACAACGCAGCTATGACGTATTGCCGTTGGTTGAGCAGCGTGACCGGCAAGAAATACAGGCTTCCGACCGAAGCAGAATGGGAATATGCTGCACGAAGCAAAACAAACACTCCTTATTTCTTTGATGGTTCGCCAAACGATTACGAAACTGTTGGCTTTTGGAAAAAACTGTTTGGAGCCGATACAACTGTGATCAATTCTTACGTAATTTATCAAGAAAACAGCGGAAACAGGACCCGTGAACCTGGTGCAGTTTGGGCAAATCAGTTTGGCTTAAAGAACATGCTTGGCAATGTTTCAGAATTTTGCCTCGATTTTTACGACCCGACCGTATATTCAAAATATCCAAAAACAGTGGTCAGAAATCCCCGCGGGCCGCGCGATGGGATGGAACGTGTTGTCAGGGGCGGGGCCTACAACAATTCTGCAAAGGATTTAAGGGTTGGCAGACGTGATTTCACACGCACAAAAGACTGGCTGGTAACTGATCCGCAAATTCCAAAAAGTATTTGGTGGTACTCCGATTGCAAACATGTTGGATTCAGGGTGATATGCGAGTACAAAAAGTCAGAAATAAATTCAAACCAAAACATTAACTAAGATATCATGGAAAACAGTCAATTCTCGCGCAGAAATTTTCTTGGAAAATCGGCTCTCCTCGGGGCGGCCGGTGTTATTGGAATGAATGCGCTGGCTTCATGCACTAAAAAAACAAAAAATGTTGATTATGTATTTCCTCCTGTGTTGGAAAAAGCACCGGATGGGGTAAAACTTCGTGCAGGCCTTGTGGGTTGCGGAAACCGGGGAACCGGAGCAGCCCTTAATTTTCTGTCGGCCGGGAGCGATTTGGAACTGGTTGCATTGGCCGATGTTTTTGAAGATAAAGTATGGGATTGCCGAAGTAAATTAAGTAAGCAACGAGTTGAAGTGCCTGAAACAAATTGTTTCTGGGGGTTCGACAGTTATAAAAAACTGCTCGATGTTGATTTGGATGTTGTTATTCTTGCCACACCGCCTCATTTCAGGCCGGCTTATTTTGACGCCTGCGTTCAGGCAAAAAAGCATGTTTTCATGGAAAAACCGGTTTGCGTTGATCCTGTTGGGGCACGCCAAATCATTGCCACTTCGAAAAAAGCTGAAAATATGGGGCTTACCGTAATAACTGGAACCCAGCGCCGGCATCAGCGCGATTATCTGGAAACTTATCGTCAGGTTGCTTCAGGAGCTATTGGCGAAATTGTGTCGGCAAAAGCCTGGTGGTTGCAGAGTCACGTATGGTTCCGCACACGTGAAGAGGGCTGGAGCGATATGGAATACATGCTCCGTAACTGGAACAACTTCTGCTGGTTATGTGGCGATCACATTCTGGACACTCACGTTCACAACATCGATATCATTAACTGGTTTTTAGGTAAGAATCCAATTGAAGCTATAGGTTTTGGAGGCCGTGCCCGCAGGTTGACCGGCGATCAGTACGACTTTTTCAGCATTGATTTTAATTACGGAAACGGAGTTTTTTCCCACAGTATGTCACGTCAGATTGATGATTGCGCAAATACTTTGGGAGAACATATTATGGGAACCGAAGGATACACCAATTGTAAAAACACCATTTACAACCTGGATGGCACAGAAAAGTGGAAATATGAATATCCTAAAAACAAGGATGGTAAATCGACCGAGATTGTTGCAGTTTCGCCCTATGTTCAGGAACACATCAGTCTTGTAACTGCAATTAGAACAAATAAACCTGTGGTTGAAGCCGAGCGCACAGCAATTTCGACTTTAACAGCAATTATGGGTCGCACTGCAGCATATACCGGCGAACTGGTTACCTGGGAAGAAATGCTGAGTTCAACCATGAAACTGGGGCCTGAAAAATATGAAATAGGCCGTAAATATGGAGTTTTCGGTTCCGATTCCAGGGACACAGCATAAAGCATAAATATTAAATTTTATGATTTCCGTTGTCATACCACTTTTAAACGAAAGTAATCTTGTTTCGCAACTGATGCAGGAAACCTTTGAAAATCTTCAAATTATTGGGGAATCGTTTGAAGTAATTTGTGTTGACGACGGTAGCACTGATTCAACGCTCGAAAAACTTTTACGATTCAGAATTAGTGACAACCGGTTAAAAGTACTATCCTTTTCAAGGAATTTTGGATTACAGGCAGCGCTTACAGGTGGATTGGATTTTGCCAAAGGCGAATATGTTATTATTATGGATGGAGATTTTCAGGATCCACCTGAATTAATTCCGGTTCTATATCAAAAAATTATTGAATCAAATTCTGACATCGTAACTGCTGTTCGTGAGCAGCGGAATGAGAAATTATCGCGAAAAACATACACCAATATTTTCCACCGTGTTTTCAGTAAAATATCTGAGAGTGAGCAAGTAGCAAATGCCGGTAATTTTTGCATCATGAACAAAAAGGCTCAGCAGGCTATTTTGCGATTTTCGGAACGCAACCGTTATTTTCCGGGAATCCGCAATTTTATCGGCTTTAAACATGATTTTATTTTATTCGACCGCCCGGACAGGTTAAAAGGCACGGCAAAAATGAGCCGGAGAAAGCTGTTCGAAATGGCTGCCAACGCCATTTATTCTTTTTCGAAATGGCCGATTAAAGCCTGTCTCTATTTTGGGTTGCTCGGAATACTGATTTTTTTGGGAGCCATTATTTACACTTTGGTTTCAAAATTTGCCGGGTACGCGCCTATTGGCTGGTCGTCCACTTTTCTTGCGGTTAGTTTTTTTGGTTCGGTTCAGTTAACATTTTTGGGGTTGATTGGCGAATACATTTACCGCATATTTAAAGAAGTTCAAAACCGCCCCATTTATATCGTTAAGGAGATTTATGAATAACGCGATCAACATAATCACTGCACGAAATGCTTTTGTGGCGAGCCTTGTTTTTGCGGCCATTTTGCTTGCATTTCTGGCTCCAAAAGCCGCAGTTAATGTTGATGAACAATTACATTATCCTCACGCAAAAAAAGTGGTTAACTGGTATTTTACAGGCGGCGCGGATAAATCGTGCCTTGATACGCCGGTTACAAACTTGAAATATTACGGCCAGTCGGTTGATAATTTCACAGCTTTAATAAACCATATTTTTAAAATTGAAAACGAATTTTTAACCCGGCATTTTACCGGAGCTTTCTTTTTCTGGTTGTTACTATTATTTTCAGGGTTGGTTGGTTATCAGGTCGCCGGGTCTTTTTTGGCATCGGTGGTATCTGTTATTCCTATGCTTGCAATGCCCCAATTATTTGGACATGCATTTGGTAATTTAAAGGATATTCCTTTTGCTGCCGGTTACATGGCAGCCCTTTATTATACTTTCCGGTTTGTAAAAGAGTTGCCTCAGCCAAAATGGAGCACTTGTGTTTGGCTTTCACTTGCAATAGCATTTACAAACTCCGTCCGCATTGGAGGCCTAATTTTATTTGGTTATCTGGGACTGGCGCTTATCTCCATTTTAATTTTGAAACCTTTTTTACTTAAACAAATATTTTCAACTAAATCTAGTGTTGTAAGGTTATTGGGTCAGGGATTGACAATTTTGCTGATTGGATATTTTGCAGGATTGCTTTTCTGGCCCTTTGCCTTGCAAAACGTTTTTTTGCATCCTTACGAGAGTTTGCAGGTAATGGAACAATACAAAGTGAGTATCCGTCAGGTTTTCGAAGGAGAATGGTTATGGAGTACACTATTACCCTGGTATTATTTACCCAAATGGCTGTTGATTTCAACTCCGGAATTTGTGTTTTTCGGGTTTGGGATTTTTCTGCTGATATTTTTCAAAAAATTAATAAATCAGGATGGCAAACAACTCTTTTTTGAGTTGTTTTTGCTTTTTACCCTTTTCTTCCCATTGGTTTATGTAATCGTTATCGATGCAAATTTATACAGCGGTGTAAGACAAATGATTTTTATTCTACCCGTTTTAGCTGTTTTTTCATCAATGGGTTTTACGTTTTTGTATTACAGAGTCACGGGCAAATCAGGCAAAACTGTACTGTTATTCTTTTCTTTAGTGCTGGTAATTCTCCCGGTAAAACATCAGATTTCAACTTTCCCGGTGGATTATATCTATTTTAATTCAATATCGGGGGGAAATAAAAAAGCCTGGTCAAATTTCGAATACGACTATTATTTTCATGGCTTAAAAAAACCGGCTGAATTTCTAATTGAATTGGTTGGTAATGAAGAAGTAACGGTTGCTTCCAATTGTAACCTTTCCAATTATTTCGATAAAAAACAAAATATTCAGTATAAATATGTTCGTTATCTCGAAAGAAGTTCTGCTGACTGGGATTACGGGCTGTTTGGCGTAAACTACATTCATCCTGAACTTTTAAAAAACGGAAAATGGCAATCATCTGAAATTTTGGAAACCTTTTATCACAAAGGGAATCCGGTAGTTGTTTTATTGAAAAGAAAGGATAAACAGGATTTTGAAGGAATCAGTAAATCCGAATCAGGAAAGTTCGGCGAGGCAAATGTTTTACTCGAAAAAGCCTTACAGTCAGATAAAAACAATGTGTGGATAATTTTACAATTGGCAAAAAACGCGCTGAAACTAAGCGATTTTGAAAATTTTAAAAGATATTTGCAAAAAGGCCGCGAAATTTATCCGCTTTACGAACCTTTCTATTTGCTCGAAGCTCAGTATTTGTTCGATAAAAATGAATTTCGCGAAGCAAAGGTGGTTTTAAACGAGTTAATTGAAATTAATCCGCGCTACAGTGCGGCAGTACCGCTGATAAAAGCGGTAAAAGAGAAATTAATAAAATGAAGTAATAAGTTAAATTTTTAAAAGTGAAAATCATGAAAAAACTAATTGGAATTTTGGCCTCTTTTATTTTGAGCCTTCCGTTTTTTGTAATTGCACAAGAAGATTCAGGCACTTACATCGATAATTTAAATGTGCAGGACAGCTCATACATGGAGCAGGATTTACTTGCCGGCACAGAAACTGCATCATCGGGTAACACTACAATAATTATTATTGTCGTGGTTATCATAATCGCGGTTGCTGCATTTGTTATCATGAAAAAGAAGAAGAAAAAGTAATTTGTTGTGAATTCAACAAAAGAACCTGTCTTGAAAAAGGCAGGTTTTTTTATGAATTGACGGTTGACAGAAAGTTGTATTTTTAGCGTATGCAAA